>CAYZBP010000022.1:0-10488 GCA_964476715.1 uncultured Bifidobacterium sp.
GCATAAAAATGATGGTAGTGGCCGGCTAACTCTTCTAAATAGCGAGCGATGCGGTGTGGTTCGCGAAGCTCTGCAGCACTGGCAACAACTTTTGGAAAATGCGCGATTGATGCAGCCAATGCTTCTTCTGCTTCACTGTCTAGTAATTCTTGCTTGAAGTCAGCAATCTCTACTTTCATGCCGAGTTCTTTAGCGTTACGTAATAGAGCGCTAATTCGGGCATGCGCATATTGCACATAAAAAACTGGATTTTCGTTAGTGCGTTTTTTCAATAAATCCACATCAAGAGTCAGAGGAGTATCGGTGGGATAACGCGTAAGGGAATACCTAGCAGCATCAACTCCAACTTTTTCAACTAATTCCTCAAGAGTAATAATGGTTCCGGCTCGCTTTGAAAGTTTTAATTCTTCGCCATTTTCAATGATTTTTACCATCTGACCAATGAGTACTTGCAAATTCTTAGCTGGGTCATCACCAGTGCAAGAAACTAATGCTTTTAAACGCCCAACGTATCCATGGTGATCTGCGCCTAACAAGTAAATGCATAAGTCGAAACCACGGGATCTTTTATCTAAATAGTAGGCAGTGTCTGAAGTGAAGTAAGTTTGTTCGCCATCTGCTTTAACTAATACTCGATCTTTGTCATCACCAAAATCAGTTGTGCGCAACCAAGTTGCACCCGCATCTTCATAAACATGACCATTCTTTTTTAACTTTTCGGCTACGTTTGCAACCGCTCCACTGTCGTGCAATTTTCTTTCTGAGTACCATACGTCAAAAATACTTCCAAAATTATTGAGGACGCCTTGTTGTTGAGCTAGTTGCAATTTATATCCAGCTTCGCGAAAAGCAACTAGAGAATCATCGCCACTTAATTTAAGTATTTCTGGATTTTGGGCAACTACCTCTTTTGCTAAATCTTTTATGTATTCGCCGTGATATCCATTTTCTGGAATTGGCAATCCATGTGCGGACGCAGCAAGTGATGCTCCAAATAAATCCATTTGATTTCCACGATCGTTGATATAAAACTCTCGAGTTACTTTTGCACCTGCCGCCGATAAAACTCGAGCCATAGCGTCACCAACGGCAGCCCATCTAGTGTGACCTAGGTGCAACGGACCAGTTGGATTAGCGCTAATAAATTCAAGATTAATTTTTAAGTCGGCTAAAAGATTTCCTTCACCATATTTTTTACCTTGCTCCAAAACTGTTTTCACAATTGCACTTTGAGCACCAGAAACTAAAGTTAAATTTATAAATCCAGGTCCAGCAATTTCAGCTTTTTCAACGCCATCAATTTCCGCAAATGACGTTGCTAGTAATTGGGCGATTTCTCTGGGAGGGATTCCTGCACTTTTTGCCAGTTGTAAAGCGGCGGAAGTTGCGAAGTCCCCATGGTCACGATTTTTGGGCCGCTCGACCGAAACCCGCTCAGGGATCGACCCACCTATCGCCCCTGAGGCGAAAAGTGAGCGTACTTTGGCCATCAAGGCCGCTTCTAGCTCCCCCGGATTCACACTCTAAGGCTATCGGGCTTACCCTTATCCCCGTCGCTCTTGCGGGAGTGGTGAAATGGCAGACACGCAGGTCTTAGGAACCTGTGTCTTCGGACGTGCGGGTTCAAGTCCCGCCTCCCGCACCAATTTAAATATATTTAAAAATCTCAGCCAGCTTCGCTCCAGTTAATCAGGATTTATCCATCTGTTGCTTAAGTAAGAAGCGGAGGTGCAGTTGAAAAATCCAATACCTCCGAGCCCCAACACCTCGCTCTTGTCTGTCCCGATTGTCCCGCCGAAATTACGCGGATGGTCACATTTAATTGCAGCTCCACTTGTCTTTGTTGCATCTCTAGTTTTGTTTATCTTAAGTCAAGAAAGTTTTAAATTTGCAGTTGCCCTCTATGCACTAACTGCAGTTGCGCTATTTAGTGTTTCTGCAATTTATCATCGTGTCCCTTGGTCGCCTCGAAAGAAAAGAATTTGGCGCCGTCTTGATCATGCAAATATAAATTTGATTATCGCTGGCTCTTACACGCCATTTGCTGTGACACTTTTATCTGGGAAAGATCGGGCGATTTTGCTTTGGGTAATTTGGGTAGGCGCTCTCGCAGGAGTCGCGATTAGAGTTTTTTGGCTTTCTGCACCGCGTTGGTTGTATGTCGGAATCTATTTAGCTCTTGGCTGGGTAGCAATTATTTACACACCACAGTTGTATCAAGAGGGTGGATTAAAGATTCTCATTCCCCTTCTGTTGGGTGGTTTGTTTTATTCAGTTGGGGCACTTTCTTACGCTTTCAAGTTCCCTGGCAAAAACGCGCGCTATTTTGGCTTCCATGAATATTTTCACCTATTTGTAATTGCTGCTTGGATTTCTCAGTACGTCGCTATTTCAATCGCGATTTATACGTCTTGACGATTTCTTGACGCCAATAGAAATTTTTAGCGCTTAAGAGAATATTTGCCCTCTGCGCGGTAAGTTTCCCGCATGCGATTAGGAGTTCTTGATGTTGGCTCCAACACGATTCATCTGCAGGTAGTAGATGCCCATCGTGGTGCACAACCAATTCCTGCCACCAGTCATAAAACAGAACTTCACTTAACTGATTATTTGGATGCCGGTGGATCCATCACAATTGATGGGATCCAAGCTCTAACTTCAATAGTTAAGGCCGCAATGGCTGAAGCAGTAAAAGTTCAAACTGAAGAGATTTTAACTTTTGCTACATCTGCTATTCGAGATGCGACAAATGGTGAGCGCGTCATCAATCACATTAATGAAAATTGTGGAATTGAATTAAGTGTTTTATCTGGTGAGGAAGAGGCACGTTTTACATTCTTGGCTGCGCGGCGTTGGTTTGGTTGGTCAAGTGGAGATTTAATGGTCATTGATATCGGTGGTGGATCTCTTGAACTCGCGACCGGTCGCGATGAGGAACCAGCTCTTGCTTTATCGCTTCCACTTGGCGCAGGTCGACTAACTCATAATTTTCTCAAGGATGATCCATTTACTAGCAAATCTGCACGTGAGCTTGAGGATTACATCGACGAATATTTAGAGACACCTGCCGCCGCTTTGGCCGAACATGAGGTCGATAAAGTTGTTGGAACTAGTAAGACGCTAAGAACTCTCGCCAAAATGTCACAAGATTGGCTTGGAGATTCAGAGAAACGTTTAACTCGTGACTGTCTTGATGAGATGGTTCCTAAACTTCTAAAAATGAAAGCATCAGAGCGCAACGAACTTCCTGGGGTTTCTAAAACTAGGGCTCATCAAATAGTTGCTGGCGCAATGGTCGCTCGCCAAACTCTGCATGCAATTGGAGTAGATCAAATTCAGATCTGTCCATGGGCTCTTCGAGAAGGTGTGATTCTCAAAAGATTAGATTGGTTAGAAGTTTAAGGAGCTGAAATAAAGTTTATTGCTCGTACTTTTCCATCACGGTGAAACAAAACCCAGCCATCGCCCGGCTCTAATCCACGATCAATTTCATCAACTGCTATTGCGCCTGCCAACTCCTTTAAAATTTTAGGCAGAACTGGATTGTGACTGCATAGCAATACAGTTTTTGGAGTTTCACTATCTTTGGAAGCCTTCAAAAACTTTTTTGCAAACTTAAGTGGTTTCTCTTTATCACGGGAGTATTGATATTCGCTGATATCACTGGCAATCCCAACAGTAATTCCAAGATCGCGACCTAGCGGTTTTACTGTTTCAAGGCATCGATATGCATCAGAACTAAAAATTTCATCGATTTCATATGCCTCGTAAATCGATCTAAATTTTTCAGATTGAATTTGACCACGATTATCAAGAGGTCGGTCTCCATCGTCGCCGATCCATTCAACCCGTTTTAAAGCTTTGGCATGGCGCAATAAAATCAAAGTTGAGTTTTGGTCTATACCTGGGGAGATCTCCTTAAACAACTTAAGTACTTTTCGATCCTCTTCATGAGTTAGCTTGGCTTTTGCACTTTTAAGGCTATGCCACTCAAATTCATCTACTTCTTGTAAATCTGTAATTGGTTTTGCTGCGGAAATCGCTTGCGCCGCCCAATACTTAACTCGTTTCGGAACTCCTTCTGCTAAATATTGGATCTCGGCAATTAACGGACCAAATTTCGCCGCGTACCCAGTCTCTTCTAATACTTCTCTATACGCAGCCGCTAAAAAAGATTCGCCAAACTCAATCTTGCCTTTGGGGAAAGACCAATCGTCATATCGAGGTCGATGAATTAGGCCAATCTCGATTTCATCCTGATTTATCCGGTACAAAACTGCACCGGCAGCCATGATTTCAGAAGTATTTACATCAAACTCTGATTTACTCATGAGTACAAGCGCCTCTTTCTATCGATCATAACTTCCTGTGGGGTTTGCAATCGTTTTCCAGATGCATCAGAAACTTTGCGTCTCCATTTATCGCCTTCAACTAAATGCCAGGTTGATAAATCATCCGACAAATCTTCAGAGATCGCCTGATCTAATTCGATTTTATGATCCATTCTCTCCACACGAATCAAACTTTCAATTCTTCGATCTAGGTTTCTGTGCATCAAATCTGCACTGCCTATCCAATACTCATTACTCCCGGCAGATACAAAATTATAAATTCGAGTATGTTCCAAAAATCTACCTAGTACTGATCGAACAACTATGTTTTCTGAAAGACCAGGTACGCCGGCTTTAAGAGCGCAAATACCTCTAACTACCAATTTGACGGGGACTCCGATTGCAGATGCCTTATAGAGCGCTTCAATAATTTCTTCATCCAACAGAGAGTTTAATTTGAAACGGATGCCACTTGGTTTGCCCGCACTGTGATTATTAATCTCATTTTGAATTCGCTCTAAAATTCCAGTTCGAAGTGTTTTTGGTGCTACTAGTAATCGAGCGTATGTTGTAGATGGTGCAAAACCAGATAATTGATTAAATAATTTAGTTAAATCATCGCACAACGAGAAGTCAGCGCTTAGTAATCCGAAGTCGTCATAGAACCTTGCAGTCTTTGGGTTGTAATTTCCTGTTCCAACATGGCAGTACCTTCTAATGCCACTTGGTTCTTCACGAACCACTAGTGATAACTTCGCATGAGTTTTAAGACCTAGTAATCCATAAACTACATGCACTCCTGCATCTTCTAATTTGCGCGCCCATTTCATATTGGCCATTTCATCAAAACGCGCCCTGATTTCTACAACTGCAAGAACTTGCTTTCCAGCCTCTGCGGCTTCAATTAATGCGTTGACGATTGGTGAGTCTCCAGATGTTCGATACAAGGTTTGCTTAATAGCCAAAACATGTGGGTCTGCTGTAGCCGATTCCAAGAATTTAACAACCGTGTTTGTAAAAGAATCATAGGGATGATGCAAGAGGACTTCCCCATGACGAAGTGCTGCGAAGAATTCTTCTGGCGAATCATCTTCCAATTCCTCAAATTGAGGAGGAATTGAACTTGAAAACGGAGGGAACTTTAAATTTGCAATTTCAATATCTGCAATCTGATTTAAGCCAGTTAAATCCAAGGGCTCTTGGTATTTAATGATTTCACTTTCGTCAATCTCTAATTCATCTGCCAAATCAGCAAGGACTTTAGCTGGGATGTCTAGCGGAACTTCAAGACGAACGGGAGTTCCAAACCTCCGCTTTTGCAACTCTTTTTCCAGAGTAAGCAAAATGTCATCAGTCTCTTCTTCATCAAGTTCCATATCTTGATTTCGGGTCAATCTAAAGGTGTAATGAGTCAAGATCTCCATTCCAGGAAATAAATGGTTCAGATTTTTTCTGATCAGTAACTCAAGTGGAATGTATCGATTTTTAGCGCCATCAGAAGTTGCAATAAATCTTGGTAAATTCAATGGAATCTTTACTCTTGCAAAAAACTCTTCAAGTGAATCTGGGTTACGAAGTTGAATTCCAATATTGAGTGATAGGCCAGAAATATGTGGGAATGGGTGTGCTGGATCTACTCCTAGTGGAGTTAGTACTGGATAAATTTTAGATGTGAATAAATCCTGAAGATAAACAAGCTCACTTTCAGTCAACTCATCCCAGGTTAAGAAATTAACTCCGATTTTTGATAACTCTGGAATTAAATCACTGTGGAAACATTTCGATTGTCGCTCGACAAGTTCGTGGGTTCGTTTTAAAAGTACTTTCATCTGCTTTCTTGGGACGAAACCAGCAGAATTTACATTCCCAACTCCAGCTTCAATCTTTCGTTTCAATGATGCAACTCGCACCATAAAAAACTCATCAAGATTTGAGGTAAAAATCGCTAAAAATCTAATCCGTTCAAGGAGTGGAATCTCTTTATCTTCAGCCATCTCAAGAACTCGCTGGTTAAAATCTAGCCAACTTAACTCGCGATCGGTAAACCGGCTCGCAACTGGATTGGACACCCGCCAATCTTGCCTGAACTGGGTGAACAACAGGTAAAAAGTTGGAGTGCTGACTCTGAACACCGCCAACAGGCACGCTCATACTCATGCTTAAAGCCTTCTTAAAGCAAAGTTAAAGCACTCCGGATATGGGCCTAAAGGGCACTCAAAACCTTTGGAACCAAAGCTCTAAATGCCATTCCACGATGGCTAATCTGATCTTTAAGAGCAGGATTCATTTGCGCCGTAGTTATCTCAAAACCGTCGGGGATGAAAATTGGATCGTAACCAAAACCAGATTCACCGATTGGAGTAGTGCTTAATCTCCCAATCAATTTTTCTTCTACAACTAATTCAAATCCATCTGGTTTTGCAAATGCAGCCGCGCAGTGAAATGCAGCAGAACGATCCAATACGCCGTCCATATTTTTAAGTACTTTGTTTAGGTTTGCTAAATCATCTCCATGAGTGCCGGCATAACGTGCTGAAAAAATCCCTGGAGCACCATTTAGTGCATTGACACTTAAACCGCTGTCATCCGCGATTGCTGGCAATCCAGTCACTTTTGCAACCGCGTGTGCCTTTAACAAAGCATTCCCAATAAAAGAATTTTCAGTTTCTTCAATATCATCAAGATTGGGAAATGAATCAGTGCCAATTAATTCAACTTCAGGTATCACTTCAGCGATAATTCTTTGTAGCTCGACTATTTTTCCTTTATTGCGAGTAGCAAGTACCAATTTCATTTATTGCTCTTTACTTTGCAAGAACTGCTTTTTGAAATTGTGTTAATTCAGAACATCCCTTGACTGCTAAATCTAAAAGTTGATCAAGAAGTGCACGGTCGAAAGGTTCGCGTTCTGCAGTTCCTTGCACTTCAACAAATTTTCCTGATCCTGTGCAAACCACATTCATATCAGTATCAGCACGGACATCTTCTTCATAGCAAAGATCTAAAGTTGGTTTTCCATCAATGATTCCAACGCTAACTGCTGAAATTGAATCTGTAATTGGCGATCCCTTAACCAAACCTTTTCCTTGCGCCCAAGTAATTGCATCCACCAATGCAACATATGCTCCAGTGATTGCTGCGGTGCGAGTTCCCCCATCGGCTTGTAATACATCGCAATCAAGCACAATTGTATTTTCACCGAGAGCTGACATATCAATAATTGAACGCATAGATCTGCCGATTAAACGTGAAATTTCTTGAGTGCGTCCTCCCAATTTTCCTTTAACGCTTTCACGATCCGATCGCGTATTAGTGGCGCGCGGCAACATTGAGTACTCCGAAGTAACCCAACCTTTTCCTTGCCCGGCCATCCAGCGCGGAACACCAGCAGTAAAAGATGCAGCACAAAGAACACGCGTTTGCCCAAACTCAACAATCACTGAGCCTTCGGCATGATTTAGCCATCCTCGCGTAAATTTTATTTCGCGCAGGGAATCGCTACTTCGTCCATCACTTCTTTTGTTCATTGACCCATCACTTTGTGCCATTTACGCTCTCCTAGTTTTATGAATTAAAGGGTTAAATTCTCAACAGCCGTAACTTCTGGACCAAGAAAACGTCGTGCAAGAGCGGAAAATGTTCGGGTATCGCCTGTTGCATAAAACTTGTGCTCGGGCGGTCCAGCATTTGCTGCTCTTTCAAGTCCACTTGCTGCCAATGTTCGATAGAGATCTTTAGCTGTTTCTTCAGCACTAGAAACTAATGTCACATCTTCGCCAAGCACATAAGAAATCACGCCAGTCAATAACGGATAATGGGTACATCCAAGAACCAAAGTATCTGCGCCGGCTTCAATAATCGGCTGCAAGTAATCTGTAGCAATCTTTAAAATCTCTTGGCCAAAAGTTTCTCCGCGTTCTACATAAGAAACAAATAATGGACAGGCAACGGAAGTAATTTCAAGTTGTGGCGCTGCGGCAAATGCATCCGCATAAGCGCGCGAATCAATTGTTGTTTGCGTTCCAATAACTCCAACACGACCATTTCGTGTTGCAGCAACGGCACGACGAACTGCAGGTTGGATTACTTCAATAACTGGAATTGAATATCGCTCACGAGCATCTCGCAACATCGCTGCACTTGCAGTGTTACATGCAATCACAATTGCTTTAACGCCTTGCTCAACTAAGTTATCCATAATCTCAAGTGCGAATGCGCGCACTTCAGCCAGTGGTCTTGGACCATATGGGCCACGGGCAGTGTCTCCGATGTAAAGAATTGGTTCATTTGGAAGTTGATCCAAAATTGCTCGTGCAACAGTTAATCCACCCACTCCTGAGTCAAAGACTCCGATGGGGGCAGCGGTTGCTGGCAGGTTAGACAGATTTGGCACAGGTCTGAGCCTACGCCCAGAGTTGTCCATCTAGGCGCTCTTGCGCAGTATCAATATCGTCGTGGTAAACCCCAGTCGATAAATACTTCCATCCAGCGTCACAAAGTATGAAGGCAATATCTGCGTCAACTCCTGCGGCAACGCACTCTTTTCCGATTGCAATAGCCGCATGCAAAATGGCACCCGTAGAGATTCCGGCGAAAATTCCTTCAACATCTAATAACTCGCGTACTCGCTTTACAGAGTCTTCGGCTCCAACAGAGAAACGTCGGGTTATTACAGATGCATCGTAGAGCTCGGGAACAAACCCTTCATCGATATTTCGCAATCCATAAACTAATTCACCATAACGAGGTTCTGCAGCAACAATAGAAATATCTGGTTTGTGTTCACGCAAGTACCGACCAGCACCCATCAAAGTTCCAGTTGTTCCAAGGCCGGCAATAAAATGTGTAACCGTTGGCAAATCTTCTAAAATTTCTGGACCAGTAGAGTTGTAATGTGCATCGGCATTTGCTTGATTGCCATACTGATACAAGAAAACCCAATCAGGATTTTTTTCGATTAACTCTTTGGCTACACGAACTGCTTCATTTGATCCACCAGCAGCAGGAGATGAGATTATTTTTGCGCCCCACATCTCAAGAAGTTGGCGGCGTTCGGCTGAAGTATTTTCTGGCATTACACAAATTAATTTGTATCCACGAACTTTCGAAATCATTGCTAAAGAAATTCCAGTATTTCCAGATGTAGGTTCCAAAATTGTTGCACCTGGTTTTAGTGAGCCATCTCGTTCAGCAGCTTCAATCATCGAGAGTGCGGCACGATCTTTTACAGAACCTGTTGGATTTCGATCTTCCATTTTGGCCCACAAGCGAACTTTTGGTGATGGGGATAATTTCGGCAATCCAATTAATGGAGTGTGGCCAACTGAATCAGCTAGCGAATCAAAGCGTGCCATTTGAAGTTAGCAACCGCCAGCAACTGCAGGAAGGATTGTGATGCTATCTCCATCCTTAAGTGCTAAATCAAGTCCGCCAATGAATCGAACATCTTCATCATTCACATACAAATTTATAAATCTACGTAAAGCACCACCATCGAGCAATCGCTCAGCTAAACCAGTGTGGTTGCCATCTAAATAAGAGATGACATCACGCAAAGTCGAACCTTGTGCGCTTACTACTTTTGCCCCGCCGGTATATGGGCGCAAAATGGTGGGGATTCGGACTTCTACTGTTGGATTTCCTGAATTGCTCACATCTTAAGTATCCCCTATCCACTGGGGCTTTGCTAAATCTAAATTAAGTGATTACTACTTCTTCCTCGGTAACAACGCCATCAATGATCCGAAATGAGCGAAATTCGCTCCTACTTGCAATCTCTTCGCGGGTAGAGACGAGGACATAATGCGCACCTGGCTCGGAGGCATAAGCAATATCGGTACGTGATGGATGAGCTTCGGTAGAGGTATGTGAGTGGTAGATAACCACTGGCTCTTCATCCCGATCATCAAATTCACGGTACAGCCGCAGCAGATCCCCTGACTCAAACTCATAGAAGGTCGGGGAATGGGCAGCGTTAACCATCGGAATGTGTCGTGTGGGCGAATCACTTCCGATTGCTCCGGCAATTACTCCGCAAGCCTCATCTGGATGTGCCGCTTCTGCCTCATCCCATATTTCTGAGACGTGCTTAGCGCTGATATGTAAAACCATGGGTAAAGGATACGGCTTAAATCTAAGAATTTAACTCTGCTTTAAC
>CAYZBP010000023.1:0-10401 GCA_964476715.1 uncultured Bifidobacterium sp.
AGTCCGGGTTACCCCCTGGGCTCATAGCAAGTGGAGTTCACTCCCACCGTCTGGCCTCAAGGCATAGCGGTTTGAATGGGTCTCCTCCTGCTTTGCATTCACAGTAGCAAGGGACAGAGGAGCACTTATCAGCGCAGAACCCCGCATCAACGATCAAATCCGAGTTGCTGCTGTTCGATTAATTGGACCAAATAGCGAACAGATCGGAATCGTCGCAATAGCTGAGGCGATTCAAATGGCAATTGATGCAGATCTAGATTTAGTCGAGATCGCACCGGAAGCTGATCCACCTGTTTGCAAAATTATGGATTTTGGAAAATTCAAGTACGAGATCGCACAAAAGGCGAGAAGTGCGCGAAAGAACCAAACACATGTTTTGATCAAAGAGATGAAGATGCGCCCAAAGATTGATACGCACGATTATGAGACCAAGAAAGCTCATATCGAACGTTTCCTTCGCGGAGGGGACAAGGTCAAAGTGACGATGATGTTTCGCGGTCGTGAGCAAGCTCGTCCAGATACCGGTTATCGCTTGTTAGTGAAACTGGCAGAGGATGTAGTTGATTGCGCAACTGTTGAGTTTGCACCAAAACTCGATGGCCGCAATATGGTGATGGTTCTAGCGCCTACAAAGCGCAAGAACGAAGCAGTTGCTGAAGCAAGAGCAGCTAGACAAGCCGCTCAAAATTCAGCCGAGAATTCAACCCAGAATTCACCGGAATAGATTTAAGTAGAAAGCAGGAGAGTAGAAATGCCAAAGATGAAAACCCATAGTGGGGCAAAGAAGCGGTTCAAGGTAACTGGAACCGGAAAAATTATGCGCGAGCGCGCTGGAAAGCGCCACCTTTTAGAAGGTAAGAGCTCACGTCGTACACGTCGTCTCTCCGGTGATGTTGTTGCTAATGATGCAACTACAAATACCGCCAAGCGTCTACTCCGTTTGAAGTAAGGGAAGGGTGATCTAGATGGCAAGAGTTAAGCGCGGTGTTCATGCCGCAAAGAAGCGTCGTACAACTCTCGAGCGTGCAAGTGGTTACACCGGTCAACGCTCTCGTTTGTTTTCACGTGCGAAGGAACAAGTTACCCACTCGATGGTGTACGCCTTCAACGATCGTAAAGATAAGAAAGGTCAGTTCCGTCGTTTGTGGATTGCGCGTATTAACGCCGCTGCACGTCAAAATGACATGACCTACAATCGTTTTATCCAAGGTTTGAAAGTTGCCGGTGTCGAAGTTGATCGCCGTGTACTTGCAGATCTTGCGATTAATGATCCTCAAGCATTTAGCACCTTGGTGGAAGTAGCACGCAAGCACGCTGTTGTTGCTTAGTTAATTGATCGCTAATGAATAGCGTTTTGACGAGCCTTCGCTCACCCCACATCGGGAGAGTGAAGGCTCTTCATACTTCTAAGGGTAGAAAAACCGCTAATGAGTTTTTAGCTGAGGGACCCCAAGCGGTTGAAGCAGCGATAAAGTCAAAAAAATTCAAAGTTACCCAGATGTATGTTACTGAAGTGGCTTTAGATCAATTCAGTAAATTGATTTCTTCTGATCCAATTGTTGTTAGCGAAAAGGTTATGGCCGCAATGAGTTCAGTTGAAAATTCTCAAGGAATTTTGGCAGTTTGTATTATAGATGCCCTGCCAGATTTGAATAAATTAACCGCAACTTCAAATCTATTGATTTACTGCCATGAGATAAATGATCCAGGCAACCTCGGCACGATAATCAGAAGTGCTCATGCTCTTGGCGCACAAGGTCTGATTTTATCTCCAGGAAGTGTTGATCCTTTTTCTCCGAAAGTTGTCCGGGCATCAGCAGGATCTTTGTGGCAACTTCCGTTTGTAATAAATATTGAGTTTGAAGAACTAGTTCGATCCGCTCAAGAAGTTGATATGAAAAGTATTGCAATGACCGGTAGCGGGAAAAAAAAATTAAACGATTTAATAAAGTTGCTTCCAAAAAAGTCTATTTTTGTCTTCGGCAATGAGGCCCATGGTCTACCAAAAGAGATCATCACAAAGTGCGATGAGCAGGTAAGAATTCCAATGAAGGCAGGGGCTGAGAGTCTGAACCTCGCCACGACTGCAGCTCTTGTCATTTACGCAGCATCTAACGCCCAGACGCCGATAGAATAAATATTGTGTCTGCAGATCTTGAAGCCATAGTTTCGGCTGCCTTAACCGCATTTAGCCAAGCGTCGGATTTGGAAGAGTTTAAAAGCGCCAGATTGGCTCATGCTGGAGATAAATCCGCAATTGCGATGGCTAACCGTGAACTCGCCACCTTGTCAGCAAGTGAAAAATCAGAACGCGGAAAAGTCATCAATGAAGCAAGGTCTCGGATAAATCAAGCCGCTTCATCTCGCGAAGCATTACTTGTAGAAGAGAGAGATCAACGTGTGCTTGTCGAAGAGCGGGTAGATGTAACCCTTCCACTAGATCGTAGGTCGCCAGGGGGGATTCACCCACTCACATCACTTCGTGAAGACATTAGTGATCTGTTCATCGGCATGGGTTATGAAGTTGCTGAAGGTCCTGAAATCGAAGCTGAGTGGTTAAATTTTGATGCGTTGAATATCCCAGCTGATCACCCAGCAAGAACTATGCAAGATACATTTTTTATTGAGCCAATCTCTGCTGGATTGGTACTACGGACTCATACATCTCCGGTTCAAATCCGAACTATGCTCGAACGTACACCGCCAATTTATGTAATCTGCCCAGGAAGAACTTTTCGATCTGATGAATTAGATGCAACTCATACTCCGGTGTTCAATCAAGTTGAAGGCTTAGTAATTGATCGCGGAATCACCATGGCTAACTTAAAAGGAACTTTGGACCATTTTGCTACTGCAATGTTTGGTCAAGGAATCGTCACGCGATTGCGCCCATCATTTTTTCCATTTACTGAACCAAGTGCTGAAGTAGATATTCGATGCTTTGCTTGTCGTGGAGAAAATACTCCTGATTATGATTCCTGTCGTACCTGCCGCGGAGAAGGATGGATTGAATGGGGCGGTTGCGGAATGGTGAATCCGAAAGTTTTACAAGCATGCGGCGTAGATCAAAATGAATTTTCAGGATTTGCTTTTGGAATGGGATTAGAAAGAACGCTCATGTTCCGTCATGGAATCACTGACATGCGAGATATAGTCGAAGGCGACATTAGATTCACTCAACACTTTGGAGCCGGAAGATGAAATTTCCGATCTCCTGGGTCTCTGAATTTGTAAAACTTCCTAAAGGTTTGGATTCTGATTCCATCACCCAAGCACTTGTTGGCGCTGGTTTTGAAGTAGAGGGTGTTCAAAATTTAGCGGAAGAAATAAAAGGACCAATCAAATTCGGAAAGGTAATTTCTATTGAAGAAATTACTGAGTACAAAAAACCGATCAGATGGGTAAGTGTCGATGTCGGCGAAATTCGAAATGTAATTTGTGGAGCGCAAAACTTCAAAGTGGGGGATCACGTCGTTGTAGCTTTGCCTGGCGCTTTGTTGCCAGGGCCTTTCCCAATTACCGCTAGAGAAACTTATGGTCGCACCAGCGATGGCATGATCTGCAGTGCTCGAGAATTGGGAATGGGAGATGACCACACTGGAATCTTGGTTATGGATGAACAAGATTCACCAATCGGCAGCGATGCGATTGTGGCTTTAAGTTTAAATGAAATGATTTTTGATGTTGCGATCAATCCAGATCGTGGTTACGCCATGTCTATTAGAGGAATTGCACGCGAACTTGCAACAGCTTTCAAAGTTGATTTTCAAGATCCAGCCTCATTGGTAGAAGTGAACGATGCAAAAGATCTATCTGGTCCTATCAAAGTCGCAATTAAAGAGGGTGCTGACCGAATTCATCTTCGCTCTGTGAATGAAGTAAATCCCGATGCGAAACCACCGCTTTGGATGGTTCGCAGATTACAGATGTGTGGCATGCGCTCAATATCCATTGCAGTTGATGTGACAAATTATGTAATGATCGAACTTGGACAACCTTTGCACGCGTTTGACTCCGACCGTATTAAAGGTTCCATCACTGTTCGGTTGGCAAAAGAGATCAAAACAATTAAGACTCTTGATGAGCAAGATCGTGAATTATTCGCTGATAATTTATTGATAGCTGATGATTCAGGAGCTTTGGCGATAGCCGGAACAATGGGTGGATTTGAATCTGAGGTCACTTCCAAAACTAAAGCAATCACGATTGAAGCGGCACATTTCGATCCAGTACTGATTGCCAAAAATGCTCGTTCGCATAAATTATCAACTGAAGCTTCACGGCGATTTGAACGCGGCGTAGACCCCCTACTTACACATATCGCTTCGATGCGAGCAGTTAACCTATTGGTCGAATACACAGGAGCTAAGTACATTGGATTTAATTCTGTAGATAATTTGAAACCGGCTCAAAAAATTGAATTTGATCCGCAAGCACCGAGCAAAGTAATTGGCGGCAAGTATTCCAATGAAGTGGTCAGTACAGCTTTGATCGCAATTGGTTGCGAAATTAATGAAAGCAAAAAAGAGCTTTGGCAGGTTACGCGTCCTTCTTGGCGACCAGATTTAAATGCAAGCATTGATCTAGTCGAAGAGGTTGCTAGATTAAATGGTTACGAAAACATTCCATCTATTCTTCCTACTTCACCTCTTAGTAGGGGATTGACTCCGGCTCAACGACGTCGCCGCCGCGTAGTTCAACTGTTGGCTAATCGCGGATTAACTGAAGTTCAAAGTTATCCATTCGTGAGTGCTGAAACTATTTCAATAATGGGATTCACTGGAGATCGTGCAAAGTCTTACCGGCTAGCAAATCCAATTTCAGAACAAGAACCATTCCTCAGGACCCATCTAGTACCTGGATTAATTCAGACAGGAATAAAGAATTTTAGCCGTGGAGTTAGGTCGCTTGGTATTTTTGAAATTGGAAATATTTATCGAGCAATCAATGAACCTTCGAATTCACCTGTCATTGGAGTCGATGCAAAACCATCTGTCGAAGAAATTGTTAAGTTGTTGGCTCACGTCCCAAAACAACCGCTTTGCATCGGAGGATTTTTTGCTGGCGCAATTGAGCGGGAGAGTTGGTGGGGTAAAGGTCGCAATTTTGATTGGAGTGACGCCACGGAGTCTGCTGTAGAAGTTGTTCGAAGCTGCGGATGGGAACCAACAATCCATGCAAGTGATTTTGCTCCGTGGCACCCGGGCCGGTGCGCAGAGTTGCGCGTAAACGGAACTATGGTGGGGCATTCAGGAGAGTTGCACCCAAGAGTTATTTCTGCGCTGGGATTACCAGAACGTGCCGGAGCTTTTATGGTTAATCTCGATGCGATTCCTTATCCTGAATCTGTTAAAGCCAAAACAATCACAACGATGGTCCCAACGATTCAAGACATCGCGCTGATCGTTAATTGTGAAGTGGTTTTGGCTGATTTAACATCTGCTTTAATTCAAGGTGCTGGCGAACTTTTAGAGAAAATTGAACTTTTCGATCGCTACCAAGGAGCCGGTGTCCCAGAGGGCCAAGTTTCATATGCCTTTACGCTCACCTTTAGGGCCGCCGACCGCACTTTGACGGCGGAAGAAGTTGCTGGCTACAGAGCCAGCGCCATCGAGAGCGCAAACAAGGCTTGCGGAGCGGTACTCCGAAGCTAAAACCGGCCCCTTAGCCCGTTTCAGATGTATAAAATTGCAAGATAATGTATAAATACTGTATATTACAGGTATGAAAATCGGTGTTGTAGGTGCCAGTGGGTATGCCGGTGGGGAACTGCTTCGTTTAGTGAGCACTCATCCGGAATTTGAAATCAGCGCGGCCATGGCGGCGTCATCTGCTGGAACCCCGATTACGGAAATCCATCCGCACCTGCGTCACTTTTCGAATCAAAAATTTACGGCTGTTGATATACCGTTACTTAACTCTTTGGATTTAGTTTTCTTAGCCTTGCCGCATGGAGAATCAGCAAAATTAATTTCTCAGTTAACGACTCCAAAGATTGTGGACCTTGGAGCAGATTTTAGATTAGAAAGTGGCGAATCCTGGAATAAGTTTTACGGTGGAACACATGCTGGAACATGGACCTATGGTTTGCCAGAAATGCCAGGACAACGAGAAAAAATAAAAAAGGCAACACGGATTGCAAATCCTGGTTGTTATGCAACCGCAATCTCAGTTGGTCTTATGCCGCTTATTCCTTTTATAACAAATCAAGGTTTGAAAGAAATTACTGTTGTTGCTGCATCAGGAACTACCGGTGCTGGAAGATCATTAAAAAGTAATTTACTTGCCAGTGAAGTAATGGGCTCGCTCTCAGCTTATAAAGTTGGGGGAGTTCATCAACACACTCCTGAAATTGAAGAAAACATCCAGCGGATTACAAAAAAGGAGATAACGCTCTCTTTTATTCCAATTTTAGCTCCGATGCCAAGAGGAATCTTGGCAACTATTAGTGCATCTGTACCTGCAGATTTATCCTTAAGTAAATTACAAAATGCATTTGAAATTGCTTACGGAAATGAAATGTTTGTTGATGTTTTGAATCAGGGTGAATCTTTGCAAACGTCTTCCTTGACCGGAAGTAATGGATTACAACTCCAAATCTTTTTAGATAAACGTACCAATAAAGCAATAGTTATTTCCGCTATTGATAATTTAGGAAAAGGTGCTGCCGGACAAGCGATTCAAAATGCTAATTTGATTAGTGGCTTTGCCGAGGATGCAGGACTGACAGCAGTTGGATTACACGCATGAGCAGCAATCCAAAAGGTTTTTTGGCCACAGGAGTTGTTGCTGGCTTGAAAAGTAGCGGCTTGCCCGATCTGGCTTTAATCCAAAATGTTGGTCCGCTAAAAAGTGCCGCCGCGGTCTTTACTAAAAATCGAGTCATTGCAGCTCCTGTTGTCTGGAGCAAACAGGTAATTAAAGATGGACAAATAGAAGCTGTACTGTTGAACTCTGGTGGGGCTAACGCCTGTACCGGTCCAGAAGGTTTTGCTGACACGCATAAAAGTGCTGAAATGGTTTCGGAAACTCTAGGGATATCCTCTTCGGATACCTTTATTTGTTCTACCGGATTGATTGGCGTTCGTCTTCCAATGGAGAAGATCGAATCGGGTATTGGTTTAGCAGTGGGCAATCTGAATGCTGATGATTGGGATGGCGCAGCAAATGCCATCATGACAACGGATTCCAAACCAAAAATCGCTAGATCAAATATTGAAGGTATTTCATTTATCGGAATTGCAAAAGGTGCTGGAATGTTGGCTCCATCTTTAGCAACTATGTTGTGTGTCTTAGCAACGGACGCAGTTGTTGAGCCAGATGAGTTAAAGGCAGCTCTTGAATTTGCTACTGAAAAAACATTTGATCGAATAGATTCGGATGGATGTACCTCCACGAACGACACCGTTTTGGTGATGGCGTCAGGTTCCTCAGGAGTGAAAATTTCTCTGGAGAGTTTAAAGGCACAGTTGGTAGAGGTCTGCGCATCACTGGCTCATCAATTAATAAGTGACGCAGAGGGTCATACAAAAATAATCGCTGTAAGAGTGATAAACGCTGTAAATGAAAGCGATGCAGTATCTGTCGGTCGGGCCTGCGCACGTAATAACTTATTGAAATGTGCAATCTTTGGCGAAGATGCAAATTGGGGTCGGATCTTGGCAGCGGTTGGAATTACAGATGCAATTTTCGATCCAGCAGATTTAGACGTCTCAATCAATGGGGTGATGATTGCGAAGAACAGCGCACCTTGGGCTGATCGCGGACTTGTAGATATGACCGGAAAAGATGTTTCGATTTTAATTGATTTAAAAAGTGGAAAATCTGAAGCAACTGTTTGGACAAATGATTTAAGCACGATGTATGTTCATGAGAATTCGGCATATTCATCATGATAGTTATCAAATATGGCGGCCATGCGATGACAGATGCGAGCCTCCAAAGTGCATTTGCCAGTGAAGTAGTTTCATTACAGCACGGCGGTAAGCAACCGGTTGTGGTGCATGGTGGAGGACCACAAATTGAAACTGCATTGGAAAAACTTGGGATTAAGTCCGAGTTTATTTCCGGATTGCGAGTGACAACGCCTGAAATCATGAGTGTTGTTCAACAGGTCTTGTGTGGTGAAGTACTCCGTTCCGTGGTTAGTTCAATAAACAATGCTGGCGGAAAAGCCGTGGGTATCACCGGTCGCGATTCAAATTTGATTACCGCTATTCGTAAACCCAAAATCATTAATGGAGAGTCAATAGATTTGGGCTTGGTTGGCGAGATTGACCATGTTGATGCATCGGTAGTTATGACATTGCTTGCAGACGGATATATTCCAGTGATCGCTCCAGTTAGCCAAGACAAAAATGGGGAGCCGTTAAATGTAAATGCAGATATAGCTGCGGGCGCAATCGCTGGGGCTTTAAAAGCGGAGTTAGCTCTTTTTTTGACGGATGTTTCGGGTCTTTATCGAAACTGGCCTGATGAGGGAAGTTTGATCAGTGAGATATCCAATAAAGATGCAAGAGAATTGCTTCCTTCTTTGAGTGCCGGAATGATTCCAAAAATCACTGCTTGCTTAAATGCAATCGACTCTGGAGCCACTTGCGCTCGAATTAGTGACGGAAGAATTTCTGGAGCAATTACTAACGCGGTTTCTGGAACCGTAGGAACACTGGTGTATTCATGATCGTTTCGGAACAGTGGAATGAAGCATTCACTTCTAATTACGGATCACCACGGTTATTGCTCACCGAAGGTAAAGGTCTACATGTAAAGGACGGTAACGGTCGGGAGTATCGGGATTTTCTTGGTGGTATCGCAACAAACATAGTTGGGCATGCCCACCCGAAAGTTATTAAAGCTGTGGAAGATCAAATCAAGACTCTTTCACATGTAAGTAATTTGTATGCGCACCCACAAGTATTAGAACTTGCTCGGAAATTGAAAGAACTTGTTGGCGACGATTCAGCAAGAATATTTTTTTGTAACTCTGGAGCAGAAGCGAATGAAGCCGCAATTAAGGCTTCACGTCTCACTGGAAAATCTAAAATTGTGGCTTTCACAAATAGTTTCCACGGCAGAACAATGGGAGCCTTATCAATAACTGGACAGCCAGGTAAAGCTGCACCCTTTGAACCCCTGCTTCCCGGAGTTAAATTCTTAAAGTATGGAGATTTTAAAAGTTTGAAAAAAGGAATTACCAAACGTACTGCGATGGTAATGATCGAACCCATTCAGGGGGAAGCCGGTGTTTTAACTCTTCCTAAAGGTTTTCTGACTGCCGTAAGAGAAAGATGTACCGAAGTCGGAGCCCTGCTCGCTATTGATGAAGTTCAAACTGGAATGGGAAGAACTGGAAAGTGGTTTGGATACCAACACGAAGGCATCAAACCCGACATCATCACATTAGCAAAAGGATTAGGTGGAGGCTTACCGCTGGGCGCGATGATCGCATTTGGTGAAAGCGCGAAGTTGTTTACTCCTGGAACTCATGGTTCAACTTTTGGTGGTAATCCAATAAGTGTGGCCGCATCACGTGCAGCAATTTCGGTTATCGAAGATGATCAACTACTTTCTAGAATTACTGCTTTTGGTGAATTGATAATTAATACAGCTCAAACATTTCCAAAAGTTAAAGAAGTTCGTGGTGCTGGGCTATTGATCGGAATCGAATTTACAGAACCAATTGGATCAGAGATTTTGGCAGCGCTAGAGGATCGAGGCTTCTTAGTTAACTCACCTAACCCCACGACCATAAGAATTTCACCACCACTTATCGCAGCCGAAACAGATGTAAATGATTTTCTGGTCGCTCTACGGGCAATATTGGTAGGTAGATTATGAGTACTCCTCATACAAAGGTTGCCAGACAGGAAATGATTAAAGATTGGATCACTCAAGGCAGTATCCATTCGCAAATTGAAATTGTAGATCGCTTGAAAAATTCAGGCTTCGATGTCACTCAAGCGACCGTAAGTCGCGATTTAGAGGAGATTGGTGCAGTACGCGGAAGAGACTCGCAAGGAGATCCGAATTATCGAATCAATCAAGAATCAATTGACGAGCCGCTAAGCAAAATCTCACGATTAATAAGTGACCTCTTAGTTGATGTGAAATCAAGTGGCAATTTAACAGTTTTACGTACGCCGCCAGGAGGAGCTCAATTGCTTGCAAGTGCTTTGGATCGGGCTTCAAGAGCAGGCACTATTCCACAAATAATTGGCACTATTGCCGGCGATGACACAGTTTTAGTTGTTTCGAGTGAATCAGATGGAGCAGCGCAAAACGCACAGTTATTACTGAGTTTGGCTCAATCGGAGCAGATATGATTTTGATTCGCTACACCAATGATTTTTGTAAACAGTTAGGGGAGAAGTAATGGCGTTGTGGGGAGGCAGATTCGCGGAT
>CAYZBP010000024.1:0-7613 GCA_964476715.1 uncultured Bifidobacterium sp.
TTTTCGATTACTGGGATTGAGGAACTCAATTCAGGGTCAACACCTCGCGAAGTAACAGTTTCATACGGAGATAAATCCTTCCGCGCACTGGTGCGGATAGATACCCCTGGTGAGGCCGATTACTACCGACACGGTGGCATCATGCAGTACGTGCTCAGATCCCTTCTGCCGAGCGGAAAGTAGCCCACCAAGTAGAATATGAGCCTTATCTTTCACGGGGGGCGATATGAGTGATTTATTAAGCTCAATAAACAGCCCTGCGGATTTGCAAGGTTTGAGCCAAGAGCAATTGGATCAACTCTCACTTGAGATCCGCACTTTCCTAATCAACTCAGTGAGTAAGACTGGTGGTCATCTAGGACCAAATCTTGGTGTGGTTGAATTGAGTATCGCGATACACCGAATTTTCGAATCTCCGAAAGATGTAATTTTGTTTGATACTGGTCATCAATCATACGTCCACAAGATTTTGACTGGCCGCGCAGATGGCTTTGAAAAACTTCGCCAACGTGGGGGATTGTCTGGTTATCCCAGTCGTTCAGAAAGCGTGCACGACGTAATTGAAAACTCTCATGCATCCGCTGCTCTTTCATGGGGAGATGGAATCTCGCGCGCATTTTCACTTCAAGGTGCCACGGATCGAAGTGTTGTTGTAGTTGTTGGAGATGGGGCACTTACTGGTGGAATGTCTTGGGAAGCGTTGAATAACATTGCTGCAGCAGAAAAGCGCTCTCTGGTAATTGTCGTTAATGACAATGAGCGTTCATACAGTCCAACTATTGGTGGAATTTCAAATTACTTAACCACATTGCGGACGACTCAAGGTTATGAGAAGTTTTTGGATTGGGGAAAGAACGTTCTAGAGAAGACTCCGGTTGTCGGCGGACCGATTTTTGAAACGTTGCATGGGATGAAAAAAGGAATTAAAGACATCATTGCTCCGCAGGGAATGTTTGAAGATTTAGGAATCAAATACATAGGCCCAGTAGATGGTCATGACATTTCGGCTCTAGAGCGAGCACTTGAGCAAGCAAAACAATTTGGTGCTCCAGTAATCGTGCATGCAATTACTGAAAAAGGTCGCGGACATACACCTGCCGAACAAAATGAGGCAGATAAATTCCACTCTGTCGGAGTCATCGATCCTGAAACTGGTGAACCAGTAAGCACTACAGGAACAAGTTGGACTTCGGTATTTTCTAAGGAACTAATAGAAATTGCCCGCAAGCGTGAAGATATCGTGGCACTTACTGCCGCCATGCTTGGACCAACTGGGTTGGATAAATTCCAGGCAGAGTTTCCGTCTCGGACAATAGATGTCGGAATTGCGGAACAGCACGCCACTGCAAGTGCCGCAGGAATGGCTTTTGCTGGACTTCATCCAGTTGTTGCGGTCTACTCAACATTTTTAAATCGTGCTTTTGATCAACTGCTCCTAGATGTTGGATTGCATGGAGCTGGAGTGACATTTGTTTTGGATCGCGCTGGAGTGACTGGCGATGATGGACCATCACATCATGGTATTTGGGATCTAGCAGTTGCCGGAATAGTTCCTACGTTACAAATTGGGGCACCAAGAGATGGAACTCGACTACGGGAATTGTTAAATGAGGCCGTCAATATCAATGATCGTCCAACTTTAATTCGTTTTCCAAAAGGCGCTGTTGTCGCAGATTTGCCAGCGTTTGAAAGACGAGATGGCATCGATGTTTTATACCGTGGCGAAAGTGCAGATATTTTGATCGTTAGCGTTGGTGCAATGGCTGCGATCTGTGTTGAAGCAGCTGCGCAGGCCTACCGCGAAGGTGTTGGAGTGACAGTCGTAGATCCACTTTGGGTTAAACCCTTGCCATCAGCATTACTAACTATGGCGCAAAGATATAGCGCGGTTGTTGTGGTTGAAGATGGAATACGTCACTCTGGAATTGGTAGCAGTGTTGCTGAAATGTTCCGAGATGCTGGATTAAATATCCCAGTTCATTCAATTGGCGTTCCACTTACATTTATTGAACATGCAAAACGTGGTGAAATTCTGAATGATCTTGGAATTACCGCACAACGAATTGCACGATCACTTGTTGAGTTGCGCAGTACTGGTGAACTTGGTTTTATGGAAGAGATGCAACGCCACGTTGATGGAAACGCTGACCAGTCACAGCCTCGCTAATTCCTTCACGATCCAAGTAAGGCAAAATTCCACCCAGATGTAATGGCCAACCTGTTCCCAAAATCATGCACAAATCAATTTCGGCAGGTGTAGCGATTACTCCTTCATCAAGCATCATCCGAGCTTCACTTGCTAATGCAGTGAGCGCCCGCAATCTAACTTGATCCGCCGTAGAAGGCTTGTCACCTGGTTGCAAACAAGCTGCGGCTTCTGGATTGATTGACTGGTTGCCTTTTTCATCTTTGACGTAGAAAGTTTTAACTCCAGCTTTTACTAAGCGCTCAATTGTTGGACTAATGCGATAACGCTCTCCAAGAGAGCTATTTAAAGATTGACCAACATGCAAAGCAACACCTGGTCCAACTAAGCCAAGTAATTCAAATGAGGTCATTGGTAACCCAAGTGGATCCATTGCACTATCTGCAATCTCGGCAGGAGTTCCTTCATCAAGTGCATCAGTGATCTCGCCCATAAAACGCATCAATAGTCGGTTGACCACAAATGCTGGCGCATCTTTGACGATCACCATGGTCTTCTTTAAATCTTTACCGACAGATACTGCAGTAGCGGTGGTGGCATCATCAGTTTTATCAGTGCGTGCAATTTCCAGTAGTGGCATCACTGCAACCGGATTAAAGAAGTGGAAACCGATAACTCGTTCTGGATTTTTAAGACCTTCTGACATTTTGGTGACTGAAAGGGAGGAGGTATTGGTCGCCAAAATGCATTCTGGCGTAATGATCTCCTCTAACTCCTTAAAGAGTTTTTGTTTGATCGATAACTCTTCAAAGACCGCCTCAATAATGAAATCACATTTTGCATAAACGGATTTATCAACTGATCCTGAAAGTAGAGATTTCAAACGCGAAGCCTCATCTGGGCGTACCCGTTTTTTGGAAACCAAGGTATCAATTTCATTGTTGATCCAAGCGATTCCTTTGTCCACTCGCTCTTGATCAAGATCAGTAATCACAACTGGAACTTTCAAGTTACGCATAATCAATAGCGCTAATTGGGAAGCCATTAATCCAGCGCCAACCACTCCAGCGCGAGTGACTTTGCGTCCAAGAGCAGGTTTTGGTGCTCCTTCAATCTTCTTCTTGCCTTTTTGAATTAAATTAAAAGCATATAGAGAAGCCCGAAGTGGATCATTCATCACTAATTCAGTAAGTGCTTCATCTTCTGCAGCAAAACCTGAATCACGGGAAGCGGTACGCGCATCAGCAATTAACTTTAAAGCGGCTTTAGGTGAGGCAATATCTGCACGTCCAAACTTCTTAGCAACAGCAGCCGCCCCTATCTTGGAAGCATTTTCCCAAGAGGCATCAACTTTGGTGTGATCTGCTCGGGTGATTTTTTTAGCACCACTTAATACGTGGCTAGCAAAAGTTATTGATTGCTCAAGAAAATCTGCTGGCTCAAATACTGCATCAACTACGCCAATCTCTAACGCCTCCGGAGATTTGAGCATGGTGTTGTTATTTAGCGCATTAACGATAATTACTCGAGTTGCTAACTCTGGGCCAATTAATTTTGGCAACAAAGTGGCTCCGCCCCAACCTGGAACTAGACCAAGAAATACTTCTGGCAAACCGATCATCGCGGTGGTAGCAAGAGTGCGATATTGGCAGTGCAATCCAATTTCAAGTCCGCCACCAAGAGCTAATCCATTGATAAATGCAAAGGTAGGTTTCCCGCACTCACCAAAACGTCGAAAGACATCATGTCCTAATTTGGTAAATGCATGTGCAAGCGTTCGATCTGCAACACCGGCTACGCCACTTAAATCCGCACCTGCGGCAAAAATAAATGGTTTTCCGGTGATTCCAATTGCATCTACATCTGAGGCGATTGCAACATCGAGTGCGGCATTAAGAGATTGCAAGCCTTGTACGCCAATAGTGTTAGGACGGTTGTGGTCGTAGCCATTATCTAAAGTAATTAAAGCCATTTTTCCTATGAATCCAAATGGCGTTAAATCAACTTCACGAACAATTGCGTTTGTGACAACCTCTTCAGGTGCTTGGGGAGTTGAAACCGGAGTACTCATTGTTTTCCACCTTTAGCATTATCTTGCTTACTAAAATTCCAATTTGGATTTTCCCAAATTACAGTTCCACCCATTCCCAGTCCAATGCACATGGTGGTTAATCCATAACGGATCTCTGGATGTTCTTCAAAAGTGCGAGCAAGATTTAGCGCTAAGCGAATTCCAGAGGATGCGAGTGGATGTCCAACAGCAATTGCTCCGCCGTAAGGATTTACCCGAGGATCATCATCTGCAATTGCAAAGTAATCTAGAAAAGCCAGAACTTGAATTGCAAAAGCCTCATTAACTTCAAAGGCACCAATCTCATCAATTGATAATCCAGCTTTTGCTAAGGCCTTAACTGTTGCAGGAACTGGTCCGTATCCCATGATCTCTGGTTCTACGCCGGCAAAAGCAAAAGTTACTAATCGAGCTTTTGGTTTTAGTCCTAATTCTTCAGTGCGCTTTCCGCTAGCAAGTAATGCTGCGGTTGCTCCATCATTTAATCCGGCAGCGTTTCCAGGAGTAACGCGACCTGCGGGACGAAATGGAGTTTTCAAACCAGCAAGTGCTTCCAATGTTGTTCCCGGACGTGGTGGTTCATCAACAGTTGCAACACCCCAGCCAAGTTCTTCACTTCTAACTGCCACTGGAATTAAATCTCTTTGAATTTTTCCGGCTTCATACGCTTTAGCAGTTTTAAGTTGGCTATTGAGTGCATATTTATCTGCGCGCTCACGAGTTAAGTGGGGGAGCATGTCATGTAAGCGCTCTGCAGTTGCACCCATTGCAAGTGCATCTTGATCTACAAGTTTTTCAGCGATGTATCTTGGGTTTGGATCCATCAATTCACCCATTGGGTGATTTCCCATATGTTCTACGCCGCCAGCTAGGGCTAAGTCATAACTTCCCATTGCGATTCCACCCGCGAGGGTTGTCATTGATGTCATCGCTCCTGCACACCAACGATCAATTGAATATCCAGGAACTGTTTTTGGAATTCCAGCTAAGAGTGAAGCGCTGCGACCGATGTTCATTCCTTGATCACCATTTTGTGATGCAGCCGCAATTGCAACCTCATCAATAGTTGCGCTATCAATACTTGGATTGCGCTCTAATAATCCGCGAATACAACGAACCATGATGTCATCGGCTCGAGTCCCAGCGTATAAAGAACCGGCCTTGCCAAAAGGCGTGCGAACTGCGTCAATTAAATAGACATCACTTATTGAATTACCTGAAGCTGCCATTTACTTGCCTTTTCTCTAGAGCTAATCTCATAAGCGGTTACGACTTATGTTACTAGCCGGTAACTTAAACTGGAAGTTGCGATCGAGTTAGACAGAGGTTTTTTTGCGAGCGGGAGCAAGATAAGCCTGCAAAATGACCAGCAGGTAAAGGCTCCAAAAGCCGAATTGCCACCATGAGGTTGTGGTGTCAAAGCCGATGGTGCCCGCCAAGATTGAGCCAGGAATCGATTCTTTGGTCATCCAAGAAGTTGTGTCCCAGATATAAAGATCAGCTCCTGGAATCCAACCTAACTCTTGAAATTCATGAACTCCGTAAGAGAGAACTCCAGCGGCAATCACAATTAATGCGACGCCGGTAATTTTGAAGAAAGTTCCTAAATTCAGGGCAATCGCACGACGATAAATTGCCCAACCTAAAAACACTGCAAGAGCTAAACCGATTGTTAAACCAATTGCCGGTCCAGCGCCAGCGCCTTCTCCATTAATTGTTCTGAAGTTTGCATACACAAATAAAGATGTTTCTAGTCCTTCGCGCAAAACAGCAAAAAATGCTGCTGCAGCAAGGGTTAATGGACCTGAAGATAGAGCGGTTTCAACTTTTCCTTGCAAATCTTGGCGCAATGATCTTGCAGCGCGCTTCATCCAGAAGACCATCCAAGTTACTAAACCAACTGCTAGTAATGAGGTGGTTCCAGCAAAAAATTCTTCACCGCGAGGTGATAACTCAGCAGATGTGAATGATAAGAATCCTCCGAGTGCCAGACTTGCAGTCAATGCAACTGATACGCCGATCCATACTGCTGTTAGCAGTTTTCGCTTGCTGGCTTGATTTGTCTTAACGATGTACGCAATCAAAATTCCGACAATAAGGGCGGCCTCAAGGCCTTCGCGAAGGCCGATTAGGAAGTTGCTCAACATGGTTAAAAGTTAGTCTGAGCGGGGCATTTACGCAACTTTTTCGTTGCGTAAATAAGAGTTACCTCTATCACGCGCTTATCACTCACTTTGGGCCGGTTCAGCCTCCTCGGCTGGAATCACTAGCGGTTCGGTCTCAAATTGGATCTGTGCCAAGGTCGGGGCTATTAGTTGAATCTGCCAGGCTCGAGCTCCGGCTTTTACCAACGCCGCTTCAACCTGGGCAAGGTCAGGCAGTGGTGCGTCCCAACACAATTTTCGGACGATTTCAGGTGGTGCCATATTTTCCACCGGAAGAGAGTTGGCTTCGGCCACCTCTTTCAATCTGGCTTTGGCATGTGTCAACCGGGCATAGGCCAAAGGTTCGCGCTCGCGCCAAACTCGCATTTGAGTTGGGGGAGCATCACTGGTTGGGCCTTTTGTTTTGAACTCCGGATTAGTGCTGGCAATGGCAATTGCATCCCACCATTTTTTTAACAATTCAGGTGGTTGGCGAGTGAAAGCTGAAATTCCTTTTAACTCATTAATATTTTTTGGAACAGTCGCGGCAGCGGCAACAATTGCATGCTCACTTAATATCCGGCCGCCAGCAATATCTTTTTCCCTGCCAATCTCATCACGTACTCGCCAAAGTTCTCGAACGATTGCAAGTTGATCTGGACGTTTAACTTTATGAATTCCGGATGTTTTCTTCCATCGATCAGTTTTCGGTTGTGGAGCAGGGGATGCCAAAATCGCGGCAAATTCTTCAGTAACCCAATCCAATTTATTGCTCTCAATTAATTTTGCTTCGACTGCATCTCTTAAATCAAGCAGTACATCAACATCAAGAGCGGCATAAATTAACCAATCTCGATGTAAAGGCCGGATTGACCAATCAACTGCTGAATGTTCTTTTGCTAAACGAAAGCCCAACAACTCCTCAGTTAATGGACCTAGACCGACTTTGGCCATTCCCGCGATACGTGCACCAAGTTCAGTATCAAATAATGAAGTTGGATTTAAGCCAATCTCGCGCATGCACGGAAGATCTTGGGTACTTGCGTGAATAATTGTTTGACAGCTCTGCAAGATTTCATTTAATTGCGCAAAATCTTCAACTTTAAAAGGAATCGGATCGATCAGGTGCAATCCGCCACCTTTGCGATGAATCTGAATTAAATATGCACGTTGCGAATATTTATAGCCTGAGGCCCGTTCGGCATCAATCGCTATTGGCCCAGTACCTCTTGCTAATTGGTTGCAGGCATTT
>CAYZBP010000024.1:7623-9983 GCA_964476715.1 uncultured Bifidobacterium sp.
ATTAACTCGGGCATTCCTGCAACGGGTCTATCGCGAAGTGGTAACTCAACTACCTCTGATTCCGTAACAGACTCTTCAGGAACGATTTCGGGCAATTGATGCGACTCCATCACCCAATGTTATCGGTGCTAAGCCGGCGCATTGCGCTAGTAATTCGCACCATGCAGCAAAATGAGCCGAAATTTCACTTGGGTCTTTTGCTGAAATGATTGCTGTCCAAGATGCGCGAATCTCAATCTCGGAGTCACTGCCACGTTCTTCTAACTGGCCAAATGATGCGCTAGTTGCTTGCGTGACAGTTCCACTAGTAGCAGTTACTTCCAAACCATTTAGTGCATCTTCAAACCAAGACCAACCAACTTCAGGAAGAAGTGGATCAACACCCATCTGTAATTCCATTTGGGCTCTAATAAAAGTTACACATCTAAAGTTTCCACCCCATGTGTCATGACCTTCTGGCTCATAAAGTAAAACAAATCTTCCAGATGCCAACTCTTCATCATCGACAATACATTCAGCAGATAATGCCAATGCATGGGTAGCTAATTTTGCTGGTGCTGGAGTTTCTTCAATTTCAATTTCAGTGCGAGGCGTGAAATTTCTTAACGCTGCGGCGGCTGCTGGAAAATCATTGATTCCAACTGCAGTAACCATCCCCTAAGGGTAAAGATCACTGCTTGAAAATTCGGTTAGGCGCGCCTCGATTACTGCTTCCGATAGTGATCGAGCACATCAGAACTACTTACCAGTAGCATTTTTTTTGTTTGATCTACATCAAAAAAATCACTGTCCCCATTCAACGTGGAGCGTGAGAGAAATAGTTGATCCAGTAGTTCCATTTGAATCAGTGCGCTGATTAAAGTTGGGCCACCTTCACACAGGATCTTGGGTTCACCACCAAAAGAATCTCGCAATTTTGAAATAACATCGCCAATTTCTCCGCCCACTATTCGCGCCACTGGGTTTGATTTAACTGCGAGCAAATCACGCCTCGCATAAATTGCCAGCGGAACCGAACTCTGGCGATAAGGCTCTGCCATAAAAGTTTTGCCACCGACCAAGATCAAATCTGCTTGCGAGCGCAAGGATCTAAAGAATTCTCGATCTGCTGGTGCCCCTGCCCGCAATGGATGAGAGCGACCGGCGAGCGTTGTGGCGAGGTTTGCCCCAACTAGGAGGCAGCCGTTTACTCCGGGGATTAATTTGGCGCTCATGGCGGCAAATCTAACTTGCTCGAAGTGGGGGCCAAGCCCGACTCAGCCACACCGCTCTCACCAGCGCAAACGCATTTTGGGTTTGAGCCGGCACCGTCGAGCGGGCTAACCTAGCCAACATGGTTAACCGGATAGGTCTCTATTTGGCCGGTGCCTGCATCTTGCTCGGGACCTTGAGCGTTCCAGCCAATGCCGCCCCTTCCTCACGGCTTTTGCAGATCCAGGCCAAGGTGGACTACCTGCGGGAGGCTGCAGCCTCTGCGGCTGAAGGAGCACAGGAAGCTAAATTTCAATTGTCGCGATTAAATCAACAGTTAGATGGAGTTCAAAAAAAGGCAGCGACGCAAAAACGCGAACTTAACACTATTCAAAAAAGCTTAGGTGCGATTGCGGTTGATCAATACATCAACGGGGGATACAGCGCCTCACTTCAATTACTTTTTGCTACTGATCCAAAAGCATATTTAGCATCGGCTGGAGATTTGGATTCATTAACTCGGCGAAAAACTGTTGAACTTCGTAGATTCTCGGCAGCATCGCAAAAATTACAACAGACCACTTTGGTCGTTACCGATAGAGTGAAATTAGTCCGTGCTGCTCAAGCAAAATTCGTTCGTCAAGCACAAGCGGCACAAAAAAACTTGGCTGAAGCTGAAAAGATTCTCAAATCACTAAAGGCCTCAGAACGCAAAGCAGTTCTAGCAGCACAAAAACGTGCCGAAGCCAAGGATTATGCGAAGTCAAAGAGTGCGGCAAAATCTTATAAAGGCGTTAGTGGGCGAGCGGGTAAAGCAATCAAATATGCACTTGCCCAAATTGGTGATCGATATGTTTTTGGAGCAGCAGGATTACGTACTTGGGATTGCTCTGGACTAACTATGCGCGCTTTTGCTTCTGCCGGAGTTTCAATACCTCATTCTTCAAGAGCTCAATTTAGATATGGTCGAAAAGTCTCGCGCTCTCAACTACAACCAGGAGATTTAGTATTTTTCAAGAGTCCAATTAGTCACGTCGGCATATATTTAGGTGGCGGAAAAATGGTTCACGCGCCGCGTCCGGGTCAAGCTGTGAAAATTGCACCAATTAATCAAATGAGATTCGCAGGAGCGGTTCGGCTATAACGTGATCACCACCCTTGTTGTGACA
>CAYZBP010000025.1:0-129 GCA_964476715.1 uncultured Bifidobacterium sp.
CGGAAACTCTTCGGATCCAGATTTTTGGCCATGGCCTAACGGTAGAGGCAAGGCGGTTCGGGCACTAACTCAACCCCTCTGGTGCAGGGGCTTGTTGGTGGCCTGCTGGATGGGTGGGGGGAAAGGGGA
>CAYZBP010000025.1:139-5758 GCA_964476715.1 uncultured Bifidobacterium sp.
CCAAAAACACAAAAGGGGAGAGGGGGGGGGGGGGGGGGGCGGGCGGGGGGGCGGGGGGGGGGGGGGGGGGGAAGGGGGGAGGGGAAGGGGGAAAGGTGGTTGACAGTGGAGATAAGTGGAGTAAAGTGGGGGATTAGCGCCAATAGCTGAGTTCAAGACAAGTTGTTATGGCGTAAAAAGTTTTAAAAGTGGGGAGGGGGAGATTCCAGTGTTTCTAGGCACCTACCAACCCCGTCTCGATGAAAAAGGACGAGTAATCCTTCCGGCCCGTTTCCGAGATGAATTAGCCGCCGGCCTAGTAATTACCAAAGGACAAGAGCGGTGCCTCTACGTCTGGCCTGCAAAAGAGTTTGCATCACTTACCGAAGCAATGGGCCAAGCCCCAGTTACCGCTAAATCTGCGCGCGATTACATGCGCGTGATGTTTGCCGGTGCACATGACGAGATTCCAGATAAGCAAGGTCGAGTGACGATTCCCCCGTCTCTTCGGACCTATGCCGACCTCAACAAAGAGTGCGTCGTAATTGGCGCAAATACTCGCGTTGAGATTTGGGATGCAACCGCTTGGGAGTCCTACCTCGCAGATCGCGAAAAGGGATTCGCAGATGTATCTGAGGAGGTATTTCCAGGATTTTTCTAACTCGAAATTTCGGTCACTGCCGCGGCTAGCTATAGCGCATCGACGCCCCTTCCCCGGCGCCGATCAATCCGTCCGGCGGCGGTGTCCAAAGTTTCGAGCTAGGAAATCAAGGGAGTTCTAGACCAGTAAGACCAGAAAGAGGGGGAGTGAAGTGTTACATCAGCCAGTATTACTTGAGCGATCACTTACTCTGCTTTCTCCTGCGCTAACAAAAAATAATGCATTAGTTGTTGATGCAACACTTGGTGCTGGCGGCCATTCATATGAATTACTTTCTCAATTTCCAAATCTTCATTTAATTGGAATCGATCGCGATCTAACCGCAATTGATCATGCTAAATCTCGCTTGGCAAAATTCGATGGGCGCATCACGCTTGTCCACGCAATTTACGATCAAATGCCACAGGTTATTGCTGCTGCTGGTTTTAGTGGTGTTGACGGAATTCTTTTTGATCTAGGGGTTTCATCAATGCAACTTGATGAGCCAGAGCGAGGATTCGCTTACGCGCAGGATGCTCCGCTAGATATGCGGATGGATTCCAAAAATGGAGTCACGGCTGCTGAAGTTGTAAACACTTTCGGCGGAAAAGAGTTAGCTCGGATTTTCCGTGAGTACGGTGAAGAAAGATTTGCATCTCGAATTGCGGATCGAATCATCAAAGAACGTGAAGTCGAGTTATTTACAAACTCAAGTCGTTTGGCTGAAGTAATTCGCGAAAGCATTCCTGCGGCAACTCGCAGAACAGGCGGACATCCTGCTAAAAGAACTTTCCAAGCATTGCGAATTTTCATAAATGATGAAATTTCAATTCTTGAACGAGCAATTCCTGCAGCTTTAAGTATTTTAAATCAAAACGGACGCATGGTTGTGCTTTCTTATCATTCGCTAGAAGACCGAATTGTTAAACGAGCCTTCACTGCAGTTTCTACAACATCAGTGCCTCATGGATTGCCAATTGAGCCAACGCCAGCCGATTATCGATTACTAACAAGACAAAGCGAGAGTGCGTCAGAGCTTGAAATTTCTGAAAACCCACGTGCGACATCAGTGCGTTTGCGCGCTATTGAAAAAGTAGGGGGCGTGGCTGCCTAATGGCGATAACCGCTCTTAAGAGTTCACCAGCACGCAAACTTGCACCCAATTCACTTCCACGTCTTCAGAGATTGCCAGATCCAGTATTACGTCTTGTCGCAGATCTCAGACCAAGTGAAGGAAAGTCGGTAACTAAAGCAGCATTCAATTCAATAATTTTCGGTGCCATGATTTTTACGTTGATTTCAGTCATGGCTTTAAATCTGGCTTTGAATCAAGATGCCATCAAATTACATCGGCTTAAATTTGAAGCAATTCACTTGGCTGATCTCGAAGAAGCAAATTCCCAAAATTTAGCGCGCATTTCATCGCCAGACTCGCTAGCGAAGAAGGCGAAACTCCTAGGAATGGTTCCCAGTGGAAATCCTGAATTCTTGATTTTGAATCAACCAAAAGTAAATGAAGTAATCGCCAAAGACAAAGGTGCTAAAGAATGAGTCCACTTCGTATGGCACAAGGCAGATTGCGAATCTCATTTTTTCTAGTTCTTGTTATCTTCTTATCTTTCTTTGTTAGATTGGTCTTTGTCCAAGCAGTAAATGCAGAGGACCGAGCACGCCAAGCTGCACGTGAGTTGAATCAAACCGTAGATTTACCTGCACCTCGCGGTGAGATAACAGACCGAAATGGAAATGTTTTGGCACGCAGCATCGATGCCCTAGATCTAGTTGTTGATCAAAATCTAATTGGTGATCCTAAAGTGACTGCAAAATTAGTAGCCCCAATTATCAATGCTTCTACTTCTGCTATTCAAAATAGATTAACAGGCACTCGGAAATTTGTTTATGTAGCCAAAGATATTACTCCTGCGCAGTGGCTAAAAATCAAAGAAGTGATTGCTCTGAACAATTCGGGAAAATCAATGTCAGAGAGAATTGGTGGATTCTTCACAGAGCGTGGATTTAAAAGAGACTATCCAGGCAAAACTCTTTCAGCAAATACTTTGGGATTTGTGAATTCAGAGGGCGTAGGTGGAGGAGGAATAGAAGCTTCGATGAACTCTTTGTTGAGTGGCACAGATGGGGTATTGAGTTATTCAAGTGGAAAAGGTCCTTCAATTCCTTCCGCAAGGCAATCGCTAATTCCTGCAAAGGCTGGCACAAATATCCGTCTAACTATTGATAGAGATTTGCAATGGATAACTGAGAACGCAATAGCAAGTGTTGCAAAGAAAACTCGCGCACAATCAATAACCGCCGTGTTAATGGATCCGACTACTGGTGAAATTCTGGCATTAGCTACAGCCCCAACCTTTGATCCAAATAAATTTAACATAACAAAGTCAAATCTGTTAAAGATCCCAGCGGTAGAAGAAGCATACGAACCAGGTTCAACTGGAAAAGTTATGACATTCGCCGCAGCATTACAGGAGAAGTTAATCGAACCTACAACAGTTTTTCAGATTCCAGATAAAATCAAAAGAGCAGATCGAATCTTCAACGACCACGAGCCACATCCAAAATGGAAATTAACATCAACTGGAATATTGGCTAAGTCAAGCAACGTTGGAACTATTAAAATTGGCGAGAAGATGAGTGAAAATACGCTCTATTCATACTTAACAAAATTTGGTATTGGGCAACGCGTGAATATGGGATTACCAGGAGAAACTCCTGGAATTTTTAGCAAAGTGGACAAATGGTCAAGATCTACAGCGCCAACTGTGGCATTTGGTCAAGGTTATTCTCTAACCACCATTCAAGCCACAAGTGTTTTCGCAACTATCGCAAATGAGGGAGTTCGTGCGGTTCCTCATATAATCGCAGGAACAAGTGATCAAAATGGGCATTACACACCAAAAGCTAATGACTCCGGTGTGAGAGTTGTTGATAAAGAAGTCGCAAAAACTTTAAGTTTGATGATGGAAAGTGTTGTAGCAGAAGGTGGAACTGCGCCTAGTGCTCAGATTCCTGGATATAGAGTTGCTGGAAAAACTGGAACTGCTAACAGATTTAATGACAAGTGCCGTTGTTACAGCGGATATACAGCTTCATTCATTGGGTTTGCACCAGCTGAAAAACCCCGCTTCGTTATGAGCATTACGATCCAGGATCCAAAAGGAATTCATTGGGGTGGATATTTAGGTGGCCCGGTATTCAAAGAAGTGATCTCATATGCCCTCAAGAGTTATCAAATCGCACCTTCAGGTAAATTAAGTGAGCCTTACCCATTAGATGCTGCGACTCTCAAAAAGCGTGAAAAAATAACGGCAGCGGCAGAAGTCAAGGATTAAGAATTACAATGCGATCTAACTTACTTTCCGAATACTCACTTTCATTGAGTGAAATAGCAACTCTGGTTGGAACATCGGATGCTAATCTCGAAACAAATAATCTATCAATAACTGGAATTACACTTGATTCGAATGATGTCATTCAAGGAGATTTATTTGTTGCTCTCCCAGGAGCAAACTCTCATGGTTCCAAGTTTATTGACTCAGCAGTTGCAAATGGAGCGATTGCAGTTCTAACTGATATGTCAGCAATTGTTACCGCTGACATTCCCGTACTTCGTGTAAATGAACCAAGATTATGGGTTGGCGTTATTGCTGATAAATTCTATAGAAATCCTTCAAGCGCAATAAACGTATTTGGAATAACTGGGACCAATGGCAAAACAACAACTTCATATTTACTACAACAAATTTGGGATTTTAACAATAGAAATTCTGGCTTGATAGGGACAATTGAAACGCGGATCGGCGATGAAATTTTTCCAAATAAGAGAACAACTCCAGAAGCCCCAGAATTACAATCAATATTTGCGATTATGCGTGAAAGACATAACCTAAATGTTGTTATGGAAGTTTCCAGCCATGCACTTTCCCTAAACAGAGTTGAGGGAACAAAATTTTCGGTTGTGGCATTTACAAATTTAAGTCATGATCATTTAGATTTTCATAAAACTATGGAGAATTACTATCAAGCAAAAAGTCGTCTTTTTAAATATGGATTTTCAGAGAAGGCGATCATCAACATTGATGATTCTTGGGGCAAACGTTTATTTGAAGAAACAGAGATTGAGAAAATATCAATATCTACTCACGATCAAAAAGCAAATTGGAGAATTATTGATTCCTCTTTGGCCGACCCAAGTAGTTCTAGTAAATCTGTAGTCGAACTTACTATCGCCGGCCCCGGAGGCATCTTGCTTTCGATTGCGTCACCACTCATGGGGGATTACAACAGCGCAAATGTCTTAATGGCCCTCGCTCTTGCAGTAGAAAGTGGAATAGATCCATTATCAGCAGCAAATGCATTAAGTAAGGCAAAAGGTGCACCAGGAAGAATGGAATCAATTGAATTAGGACAGAGATTTAGCGCCGTCATTGATTATGCACACACTCCAGATGCGGTAAGTGCAGCGCTAAAAGCTGTTCGAAGGTCCACAAAAGGAAGGATCATCGCGGTACTTGGGTGCGGCGGAGATAGGGATGCGGCAAAGCGTCCTTTGATGGGGCAAGCCTTGATTTCAGGGGCAGATTTAGCGATCTTCACTAGCGATAATCCAAGAAGTGAAGATCCGCTTTCAATACTTAATCAAATGCACGAGGGAATGAAATTAACAGAGAATCATTTTGTAATTGTCGATAGAAGTGAAGCAATAAAATTTGCAATAGAGAATGCAGTAGAAGGTGATTGCGTTCTAGTGCTTGGCAAGGGTCATGAAACCGGACAAGAGATCAAGGGGAAAATTTCACCTTTCGACGACAGAGTCGAATTAAAGAATGCCATTAGATCCGCTAAGTCCACTAGGCCCGCAAAATGATTCCATTAACTATCTCTCAAATTTCGGAGGTAATCTCAGGGAAAATCGTAGGTGACGGAAACAAACTCATCACAGGAGCAGCCTTTTTCGATTCCCGAGAAATTGTTTCAAATGGCAT
>CAYZBP010000025.1:5858-9482 GCA_964476715.1 uncultured Bifidobacterium sp.
TTGCTCCTAGATCTTCATTTAACAATGATTTGGGTGTTCCAATTACGATTCTAGAATGTACTACTGATACGAAATTTTGTATTTTAGAAATGGGTGCGCGTAACTTAGGTGACATTTCTAAATTGGAGCGAACTTTTCTTCCAGATATAGGCGTGGTACTCGGAGTAGGAAGTGCTCATATTGGGGTTTTTGGTTCACGAGAAATTATTGCTACTGCAAAAAGTGAAATGGTGAAAAATTTAGAATCTCCAAAAATTGCAATTTTAGGTTCATACGACGATCTAACAATCAATATGAGCAGATTAACCAAGGCTAAAGTCATGACTTTTGGTGAGAATTCAAATAACGATGTAAGAGCCACTGATGTTGAAATTCGTGAAGGATTTGCTCATTTTGATCTAGTAACCTCTTTTGGCCGCGAAAGCGTTGCGCTAAGACAAGCCGGAAGACATCAAGTTGCAAATGCTTTGGCGGCGGCGGCTATAGCAACTGCCCTTAACTTGCCGATCGATAAAATTAGCGCTGGACTATCAACAGCCGAAAGCTCAAGTAAATGGCGAATGGAATTACATGAAGTAGCAGGAAGATTAATAATTAATGATTCTTACAACGCTAATCCAGAAAGCATGTTTGCAGCCCTTGACGCATTGCGACTATTCGCACAAGAGCGTGGAGGACGAGCCTGGGCATTTCTCGGCAAAATGCATGAACTTGGAGAGTATTCATTGGCAGGACATCGCGAGGTTACTCGCAAAGCCATCGATTTAGAGATCGACCATTTAGTGGCGGTAGGAACGAAGGATTACCAAATTGAAAGTGAGTTGGGCTCGACTGAAATTTTGGTAGTGGAAAATATCGAGAGCGCAAGGGAAATAGCAACGGGAAGTGAAGCCGGAGATGTGATACTTGTCAAAGGTTCTAGAGCTGAGGGGTTAGAAAAATTAGCAGAACTGTTAATTGGGGATATAAATGATTTACCTGCTGAAAAAAGTGAAGGCTAACCACCGATGAAAGGAATATTACTTTCAGGTGCGCTTGCATTTTTGTTTGCGCTGTTTGCTACCCCTCTTGCGATAAAACTTTTAGTTAAAAAAAGTTATGGACAATTCATAAGAGATGATGGTCCTACGACTCATCACACCAAACGCGGAACCCCCACAATGGGCGGCACAGTAATAATTTTTTCGGTAATTTTTGCATATTTTATTTCTCATTTACTTACTGGCAGAGAACCTACGGTCTCTGCGCTTTTGGTTTTAGGTCTAATGTCCGGTTTAGGTTTTGTCGGATTCTTGGATGATTGGCTTAAAGTCTCTCGTCAGCGTTCATTAGGATTACGCGCAAGGTCAAAAATGTTTGGCCAAAGTGTGGTTGCAATTGCATTTGCTTGGGCGGGTTTAAATTTTCCAGATGACACTGGATTGACGCCAGTGTCGCTGCATTTGTCAACGGTGCGAGATACGTCGCTTAAATTAGGAGCAGTCGCAGTCATTATTTGGGTGTTCTTAATGATTGTAGCGACAAGCAACGGTGTGAATTTAACTGATGGCTTAGATGGACTTGCAACCGGAGCATCAGTGATGAGCTTCATTGCTTTTGTTTTAATTGGAGTTTGGGAGTTTGGACAAAGCTGCACAGTCTCACCTGGATTAAAATGTTATGAAGTCCGTGATCCACTTGATTTAGCTGTCTTGTCAGCAGCACTTGCAGGTGCAACATTTGCTTTTCTTTGGTGGAACGCCAGCCCAGCGAAAATATTTATGGGTGATACTGGCTCTCTAGCTTTAGGTGGAGCTCTAGCGGGACTAGCCGTAACTTTGCGAACTGAACTGTTGTTGGTTCTTATCGGTGGATTATTCGCCATAATTACTTTATCTGTGATTTTACAAGTTGGTTATTTCAAGGCGACCAAAGGAAAGCGACTATTTCGAATGGCGCCATTGCAACACCATTTCGAATTATTGGGCTGGGGTGAAGTAACAATTGTGATCCGTTTTTGGATTATTGCAGGACTTTGTGTTGCGGCAGGCCTTGGCTTGTTTTACGCTGATTGGGTTGCTGGATAAATGAAACAAGATATCTTGGTTGCTGGACTTGGGGTAACCGGAGTAGCTACCGCTAAATCTTTGGCCAAATTAGGTAAGAGCGTTTTAGTTTATGAAGAAGATTCGTCTGCTGCGATGCAAATCAAGGCTGATGAAATTAAATTAATTGCGAATATTGATGTCACTTTTGTACAACCCGAAACCTTGCCTAAGTTGATTATTACTTCACCAGGTTGGAAGCCAAATCACCCAGTATTGATCCATGCTTTAAGTAGCGGTTGTGAAGTAATTAGTGAAGTTGAATACGCGTGGCGAATTGATCAAGAAAGTGCAAAACCCAAAACTTGGATCGGACTAACTGGCACCAATGGAAAAACCACAACGGTAGGTATGGCTGAAGCAATCTTTAAAGCAGATGGAAAGAAAGCCGTGGCTTGTGGAAACATCGGCAAAACTGTCATTGAGGTAATCACAGGTGATGAAGTCGTTGACTACCTGATTCTGGAACTTTCTTCTTTCCAATTACATTGGTCAGATCAACTTCGACTTCACAGCGCAGCAATTTTAAATATCGCAGATGATCATTTGGATTGGCATGGAACTTTCGCTGAGTATCTGGCTGCTAAAAAACGCATCACAGATGGAGCAAACCTCATCATAATTAATCGTGATGATCGGCACTTAAATAGCCTCGAATTCAACGATGACCAACGAGTTGTTAAATTCACACTAGATGCTCCACGTCCCGGTGAAATTGGCGTAGTTGAGGAACTCTTAGTTGATCGAGCTTTTGTGGAGGACCCGCAAGAAGCAAGTGCGCTTGCTGAACTATCTGACATCAACCCACAAGCACCTCACAATGTTGCCAATGCCTTAGCGGCGATGGCATTGGCACGAAGTTGTGGTGTCAAAGTTGATTCAATCGCTGAGGGGTTGAGAAATTTTGCTCCCGGTCACCATCGAATTGAAGAGGTAGAAAACTCTGAAGGTATTAGATGGATAAATGATTCAAAAGCGACCAATCCACATGCTGCAAACGCTTCATTGGCGGCATTCACTTCGATTATTTGGATTGCAGGCGGGCTGGCAAAAGGTGCCGATATGGAAGATCTAGTCAAAAGTAAAGCCGGAAGATTAAAAGCGGCACTTCTTATTGGTACAGATCGAAATTTGATCGCAGATGCGCTTAATAAGCATGCACCACAGATTCCAAAATATCTGATTGATGGAGGTTTGCCTGACCAGCTTATGGATAACGTAATCTCCAAGGCCAAGGAATTGGCGGAGAGCGGGGATGTAGTTCTTTTGGCCCCTGCTTGTGCTTCCATGGATCAATTCACTTCATATGCACATAGAGGAGATCTATTTGCGGAAAAGGTCAAGCAACTAACAGGAAGCAAGAAATGAAAAAGAATTCTCTATCGGTAAATAGAAATGTATTTTCTAATCCAACTTCTGCTTACAACTTGCTACTGGGCTCTGCCGGAGTTCTTATTGTCTTAGGGCTCATAATGGTTTTGTCTGCATCTGGGATTCGATCATATTTTACTTCTGGATCATCATTCTCAATTGCTGGAAG
>CAYZBP010000026.1:0-9282 GCA_964476715.1 uncultured Bifidobacterium sp.
CGACGGGTACGACGATGTGAGTGGGAGATTGAATTTCCCCAGATTGGCCCTTTGCTACAGATGTCGCACTTGGCAGCCATCATCGCCTCCTAAATTTCAGCTGATTTCTTACGCTGCTCTGAACTGCTGCAGCGGCGTAAGGGTAGCCGGTAAGAGGGGCTTCGAGCCAATTGAGGGGTGGATCCAGAGTAATCTGGCCACGATGAGCGAGTTAGACACCCCCCGGTTCCGCGCCTGGCTCGAACGAGCCTGGAGCGAAGTTTCACAATCGCGGGCTCAACTAAATGCTGAAAACCTCTACCCAGTCGCTGATTCTGATACTGGATCAAATCTGGAAGCCACATTAGAAGCAGCGGTCACCGCCATGCGGGCCGAAGATTCAGAGGAGTTAGGCGATGTAGCCGATGCCGCAGCCCGAGGAGCACTTGGTGGGGCGCAAGGAAATTCCGGCGTCATCTTGAGTCAGATTTTTCGTGGATTTGCAGATGGGATTCGCGAAGGTTTACCGCAAGCATTTGCACGCGCGCATGAGGCCGCACAAAAAGCTGTGACAAATCCAAAAGAGGGAACGATTTTATCTGCAGCACGTGCAGCCAGAGATGCTGTTGCGTTACGAGTAGGTGAGATTGGCCGCGATGCTGCTGTTGCACTTGATGCATGGCGCGCTGCTCGGGCTTCAACATTGGATTCAGCAAACAATCCACCACATCAAGATGCGATGGGAACTATTGATGCAGGAGCACACGGAGTTGAATTAATTTACGGCGCACTTGCATCTATGTTGGATCCAGATTTAGTAATCTCGCAAATTCCAAGCAGTGCAAATGTTAAAGAGCGCGCACATGCTTTAAATGTAAACCACACGAGTGATGGTGAGTTTGAAGTTATGTTTTCTATGCGTGATCTAAATAATGATCAGATTTTTAACTTGCAAAGAGGACTTACAAAACTAGGTGAGAGTCTTTTAGTTGTAGGGGATAGCCAACTTTGTAAAGTTCATATCCATACAGATTTTCCAGGAGAAATAATTGAAGTCTCAACTCAATTCGGAAAAGCTTCTGAAATAAAAATTACACATCTTGCATCCTCTTTGGGGGTCGACGAAAAAAGTTTAGAGGTAGGCACTCGAAAATTGATCACCGTTGCAAATGGTCCAGGTTTAAGTGAGCTAATGCGCGAATCTGGAGTTGGAGTAATCGATGCATTTAATTCGCGTCGAGTACTTGCTCAAGAATGGATAGATGCAACCGAAAATGCGCGAGAGGTAGTTTTGATTCCAATAGATCAACAAAGTTTGAAATCTGCACAAGAGGCGATTACTGCAATTCGCCGAGCAGGAGTACGGGTTGCGGTTCTATCTTCGCGATCACCACTTCAGGCTTTATCTGCGATATCAACTCATAATGAAGATGCAGATTACGATGATGAAATTGTTGAGATGACAACCGCAGCCAGACATACTCGATCAGCAACAATTGCACGTGCTCCGCGGGACATGAACACCGCCCTTGGTGAAGTTCGAGCTGGTGATGTACTGGCTTTGGTAGATGGGGAAGCGATAGTTACCGGAGGAGATCTAATTAAAGTTTCGATTGAATGCGTCGACCGGATGCTTGATCATGATGGAGAGTTAATTACTTTAGTTATGGGCGAGAGCGCTCCAAAAGAGCTTGCAGACGAAGTACAAAAACATCTAGCAAAAAATCACAGCCAAGTTGAAGTTACAACATATATAGGTGGACAAGCCTGGTATCCACTTTTGATTGGTGTTGAGTAGAAAAAATATGGCTGGATTAAATGACCGCCTTTCTAAATCACTTGGTGATCGAACTGCGAAAGCGTTAAATACAACTTTTGGTTATACGACAATCGGAGATTTACTTCGCCATTATCCAAGAAGATATGTTTTACGTGGTGAGTTAACTGATCTAAATCAGTTGAAAGAGGGCGACGAAGTAACAATCTTGGCAAAAATTCATTCTGCGACTACCCGCGCAATAAGAGGTAGAAAAGGATCGATTCTGGAAGTAATCGTCACCGACGGAAAAGGTCGCCTTGCTTTAACTTTTTTCAATCAAGCCTGGAGAGAGAAAGATTTACGTGTTGATCGAGAAGGATTATTCGCAGGAAAAATCTCGGTTTATCGAGGAGTCAGGCAACTCTCACATCCAGATTACTTACTGATTCCAGAAGGAGTTGAAAGCGAAGAAGCCGCTGGAGAGTTTGCTGGAAAAATTCTTCCAGTTTATCCGGCAACTTCAAAATTTCCTTCCTGGAAAATTGGACAGTGCATTAGGACAGTTCTAGATGTGCTTGATGAAATACCAGAACCACTGCCAGGCGAGTTACGTTTTGGATTGCCTACGCTGAATGAAGCACTACACGGTATTCACCTGCCCGAAAGTCAATCAGATGCAGATTTAGCCCGTAAGCGATTGATATTTGATGAAGCGTTATCTCTGCAGCTTTTATTGGCTCGAAGACGCGAACAACACAAATCATTGAAAGCTACTCCACGTTTAGTTCGTAGTGGCGGATTGCTTGAGTTGTTTGATGCCCAACTTCCCTTTGAATTAACTGACGGACAAAAAGAAGTAGCAGCGCAGATTCAAAGCGATATGGATGCCGACCATCCAATGCATCGCTTATTGCAAGGCGAAGTTGGATCTGGAAAAACAATCGTTGCACTGCGCGCTGCTCTTACGGTTGTCGACAGCGGGGGACAAGCTGCGTTGTTGGCACCAACTGAAGTTTTAGCGCAACAACATTTCCGATCGATTTCAAAATTGATGGGAGATCTGGCGAGTGCAGGAATGCTTGGAGGAAGCGATAGGGCTACGCGCATTTCGAAGTTAACCGGTTCGCTCAATAGCGCTGAGCGAAAAAATGCCTTAGCCGAAATTAAGAATGGTTCAGCAGGCATAGTGATTGGAACGCATGCACTTCTAACAGAAGGTGTTGATTTCGCTGATCTTGGATTAGTAATAATCGATGAGCAACATCGATTTGGAGTTGAACAACGAGATGCACTTCGAGCAAAAGGAAATTTACCTCCACACGTATTGGTGATGACTGCAACACCTATTCCTAGAACTGTGGCGATGACTGTATTTGGGGATTTAGATATTTCTACATTGCGTGAGTTGCCTAAAGGTCGCGCTGCCATAACGACTCATATTGTTGATGAAAGTGATAAACCACATTATTTAGAGAGAGCTTGGACGCGAATTATCGAAGAAGTAAAAACAGGCGCACAGGCGTATATCGTCGCCCCTCGCATCAGCGCTCAAGCAAGTGAAGAGATATCTCAAGAAGATTTGATTACAAATGCTTTGCTTGGTGTTGTAACAGCCGAAGATAAGCAAAGTATGTATGCAGTGGATGCACTTTTTGAGCAATTGACATCTGGGCCACTTAAATCTGTGCGAATCGCTAAGTTGCATGGACAACTTAGTGCCGATGAAAAAGATTTAACCATGCAGAAATTTTCTGCAGGTGAAATTGATGTACTTGTCGCAACCACAGTAATTGAGGTTGGTGTTGATGTTCCAAATGCAACGGTGATGGTCATTATGGATGCGGATAGATTTGGCATTTCACAGCTTCACCAATTGCGTGGACGAATCGGCCGAGGAGAAAAGCCAGGTTTGTGTTTACTGGTGACTAAATGTGAGGCCGAATCAGTTGCCCACCAACGACTTGATGCAATTGCACAGACACTTGATGGATTTGAATTAGCTCGAATTGATCTAGATCAAAGGCGAGAGGGAGATGTACTGGGAACTGCTCAATCTGGTTCGAGATCAGCACTGCGGTTATTGCGAGTCCTACGGGATGAACAATTAATCGATCAAGCACGGACTATTGCGATTGAGATTATCGCCAAAGATCCTAAACTTGAGAAGTTGCCAGAGTTACGAGAAGAGCTGAATGCACTTGAAGCAGATGAACGTTCAGATTTTATTGAGAAGGCATAATTAAGGTGAATAAAAGATGAGAATAATTGCCGGTACTGCTCGGGGTCGAAATTTGTTAACGCCAGCAAATATCACCAGACCAACTTCAGATCGCGCACGAGAAGGAATTTTCTCTTCGCTAACTTCCGAACTCGGCACTTGGGATGGAGTTGCATTTCTTGATTTATTTGCCGGCACTGGCGCCGTTGGATTGGAGGCACTTTCTCGTGGAGCGGAAATAGTTGAATGTGTTGAAAAAGATCCGCAAGCGCTACAAGTTTGCCGAGACAATTTTGAAATTGTTTCGAGAGGGATTGTCGAACTAGGAAAGTTTAGAGCCCATGGTGGTGCAGTAAATACATTTATTAGATCAGCATCAGGAAATTCTTTTAATGTGATTTTTCTAGATCCGCCTTATGAATTTTCAAATGAAGATATTGAAAATATATTGACTTCTTTGGCATCCTCTTCTTTATTAGCTCCGGCAGCGATTGTGGCGGTAGAACGCCCATCAAGAAATTCTCCTTTTGCTTGGCCAGCGGGATTTACCGCTTCCAAAGAGCGTAAATATGGCGAAGCACTGGTCTACTTCGCTAGCGTGTCCCTATGAAGCGCGTAGTTTGCCCCGGCTCCTTTGATCCGATCACACATGGACATTTGGACATCATTGGACGAGCAAGTGAAATCTACGACGAAGTTGTGATTGCAGTTTTGGTCAATAGAGAGAAAAGATCACTTTTCACTGTCGCCGAACGTATTGAGATGATCAATGAAACGGTAAAGGGATTTAACAACGTGACTGTGGATTCTTGGAGTGGATTGCTAGTGGATTACTGTCGGGCAAATTCCATCTCGGCAATAGTTAAAGGCTTGCGTGCGGTGAGTGATTTTGATTATGAATTACAGATGGCTCAGATGAACCAAGAGCTAGCCGGTGTTGAAACTCTCTTTATGGCGACCAGACCCCAGTACTCATTTTTGTCATCATCACTTGTTAAAGAGATTGCAACTTATGGTGGAGATGTATCAGCACATCTTCCAAAGACTGTTTTGGATTTGATGCAAACACGATTAGCAAAAATTAAGAGTAGTTCTAATAATGACCACAATGAAGATGGAAAGGCAGGTCGCTAATGGACTCACTCGATCGACTACAAAATGCCATAACTATGGTTGAAGAAGCTCGCGCAGTTCCTTTAAGTGCATCTTGCGTTGTGCATCGCGGCGAGCTATTGGGAATTCTTGATGAAGTCCGTGGCTCCCTTCCAACAGACCTGGAAGCAGCGCAACAAGTCTTGCTAGATCGAGATTCATTAATCGAGCAAGGTCGCGAAAGTGCCGAAAAGCTAGTCGAGATGGCGCGAGAAGAAGTTGCTCAAATGATTGCGCAAACACAAATTGTTATCGAGGCTAGGGCTGAAGCAGAACGTGTTTTACACGAAGCGCACACTGCAGCCGATGAGAAGAGTCAAGAAGTAGATGCATATATTGATTCCAGGCTCGCTACTCTTGAAGTAATCCTGACTAAAACTATGGATGCAATTGCAAAGGGCCGCGAGCGAATCGCTGGCGCAAGTGAGAATGACGTACTGTCTCAATTAGCTGAATCTTAAAGAGCATCTGCGGAGAAATTAAATGATTACACCTAACCCAAAATTTATTCTTAGCCTAAGTGAATTAAAGCGCCATCCTGGTGAAAAGATTGATGTGGATTTACTCTTTCCATTGAATGAGCGAATCGGCATCGACATTATTGGTGTCGAAATTGGTTCGGAGTTTTCAATATTGGGAAGAGTTGAGGCGGTATCGACCGGCGCGCTCTTAACTGTAGAGATAGAGGCAGATGCAACAGGGGAATGCGTTAGATGTTTAGACCCAATTCGCTTGGAGATTTTTGCGACAGTTCAGGAACTTTTCCACTTTGAGCCACCGGCAGATTTGGAAGAGGATGATGATTTGCCACTTTTGGTGACGGATGACCAGATCGATATCTTGGCTCCAATTGTGGATGCGATCTGCCTGGATTTGCCTTTGGCTCCGCATTGCTCGGAGAGTTGCCTTGGCCTCTGCCCAGAGTGTGGAGAGCGGTTAACAGATGGCGCCCATACCCACGAGGCGATCGACCCCCGTTGGAGCGCACTCGGAAATCTGCTCGATTTCCCGAAAAAGGAGTAGTTAGGGGATACTTTCCCCCTAGATCTCTTAGAGGAGTTGGCAATGCCAGTACCAAAGCGGAAGTTATCAAGGGCCCGCACTCGCATGCGTCGTAGTCAATGGTTCACCACTGCTGCGAACACAGTTGAATGCGAACAATGTCGCCAACCTCGTTTGCAACATATTGCATGTTCAACATGTGGCACTTATCGGGACCGCAACGTCCTTAACGTCTAATGCTCTCCCAGCTTTGCGCAAAAATCGGCGCAAACATTGATTTAGAGTTACTTGAAGTTGCATTAACACACCGTTCCTTTGCATATGAGTCAGGCGGTTTGCCGACAAATGAAAGACTTGAATTTCTTGGCGATAGTGTTTTGGGTTTAATTGTTACTGATGAACTTTACAAACGGTTCCCTGATTTACCAGAAAGTCGGCTAAGTCCACTTCGATCTGGAATTGTTAACACTAAAGCGCTCGCCGATGTGGCACGTAATCTAGAACTCGGAAAATATATTCGACTTGGCAAAGGTGAAGAAGTAACAGCTGGACGCGACAAAGCATCGATTCTGGCCGACACACTTGAAGCTTTAATTGGTGCGGTTTATTTGTCAGAAGGTTTTACAAAAGCGGAGCAGATAATTTTGATGTTGTTAAATCCAGCAATTGATGAAGCAATAAATAAAGGTGCAGGTCTAGATGGAAAGACGGCACTTCAAGAGTTGGTTGCAGCGCGAGGCAAGAACGCTCCGGAATATTCAATCACCGAATCGGGACCCGATCACGATAAGAGTTTTATTGCCCAGGTTTTAATATCTGGGAAAGTGACTGGCGAAGGCCATGGAAAGAGCAAGCGGGAAGCCGAGCAAATCGCAGCAACTAAAGCTTACGAATCTTTATTAAGTGTGAGCGAATAAATTAAATAATGCCAGAGTTGCCAGAAGTTGAGACAGTTAGAAGTGGTTTAGAAAAATGGGTACTTGGATGGAAGATTTCCAAAGTAGATGTCTTGCATTCGCGGGCGGTAAGAAACAACATAATATATGATTTAAAAAAAGTATTGCCAGGGCGAAAAATAGTAAAAGTCGATCGCCGCGGAAAATATATGTGGTTACTTCTAGATAATGATCAAGCATTAATTATTCACTTGGGTATGAGTGGTCAAGTTTTGCTACCAAGCAGTAAGGAAGCACGTCATAGACATTTAAGAATTAGGTTGTCAATCTCTGAAATTGATAAAGAGATTCATTTTGTGGATCAACGCACTTTTGGTCACATGACTCTAGATGACCTAGAAGATGGAATTCCAAAGAGTGTTAAGAAGGTTGCCCCAGATGTTTTTGAAACTGAGTACCAGCAAAAGGTTGTGGTTGAAAAGATCAGAAAAAGTAACTCTGAAATTAAGAAATTACTGCTTGACCAAGGAGTCATGAGTGGGGTCGGAAATATCTACGCCGATGAAGCATTATGGAGAGCAAAAGTTCATCCGCAGCGGATCGGAAAAGATTTAACGTCAGCCCAAATTGTGAAGATAATCGATAAATGCAAAGAGGTTATGAGCCAGGCGATAGCAGCTGGTGGAACTTCATTTGATGATTTGTACGTAAACGTGAATGGCGAAAGTGGGTACTTCGATCGCTCCCTGGCCGCCTATGGTCAAACCGGCACCCCTTGCCCCCGGCCAAAATGCCGTGGATTGATCACTAAAGCCAGATTTATGGGCAGATACAGCCATTTCTGCACTAACTGTCAACCAAAATCAGGCTAGATGCTCCAGATCCAATGGTTAGATCTGGGCTAAGGGTAGGTTTGCCCCTGCGTAAGCAGAACGTTTAGGAGAGCCAGACAGGGTTAGCCAGAAAAAGGGGGGTCAGCAAATGTATTTGAAAAGCCTGACCTTGAAAGGGTTTAAATCCTTCGCCTCTGCCACTACTTTGCAATTTGAGCCTGGCATTACCTGCGTAGTCGGCCCAAATGGTTCGGGCAAGTCCAACATTATTGATGCGCTCACATGGGTTATGGGCGAGCAAGGCGCAAAAAGTTTGCGTGGCGGAAAAATGGAAGATGTTATTTTCGCAGGAACCACCGGTCGCGCACCTCTTGGTCGAGCAGAAGTTGCCGTAACAATTGATAACACTGATGGCGCATTACCAATTGATTTTACTGAAGTGACAATTTCAAGAATTCTTTTTAGAAACGGCACAAGCGAATATCAAATCAATGGGGAGAGTTCGCGGTTATTAGATATTCAAGAATTATTAAGCGATAGCGGAATCGGCCGAGAAATGCACGTGATTGTTGGACAAGGCCAGCTAGACACAATTTTGTCTGCAAATCCAGAAGAGCGTCGGGCATTCATCGAGGAAGCGGCTGGAATTCTTAAGCACAGAAAACGTAAAGAGAAAGCACTTCGTAAATTAGATGCGATGCAGCAAAACTTCACGAGAATCCAAGATTTATTAGCGGAATTGAGACGGCAGTTAAAACCACTCGGTCGTCAGGCTGAAGTAGCAAAACGGGCAGCAACTATTCAGGCTGATGTACGGGACGCGAAATTACGCGTGCTTGCCGATGATTTACTAACTTTGCGATCAACACTTTCAGCAGATGTAGAAGATGAAACAGTTTTGCGTAGCCGTCGAGGCGAAGTTGAAAGTGAATTGGATAGAACTAGAAAGCGTGAGCAAGAGTTAGAAGAGATATCACTCCGTGAAGCTCCAATTTTGGTTAGATCCCAAGAGAATTTTTATCGACTAAACAGTTTGCGTGAACGCTTTCGCGGAACAGCGAATTTAGCAACAGAGCGAGCACGCTTCCTGTCTGACTCTGAAGAGATCCGGGCATCAGGAATTGATCCAGATGCAATGGATTTGGAAGCAAAACAACTTCGCGCTGAAGAAGCAAAAATTCGCGATGGAATGTTGTTGCAAAGAAGCGCTTTAGAAAAAGCTTCACTAGTACTACAGCAAGCCGAAATGGCTTTATTGGCACAAGAAAGTGAATTAGCCTCAGCTTTGCGACACGCGGCAGATGCACGCGAAGGAAGTGCTAGACGTGAAGGAAAGGTAAATTCATTACGCTCTAGAATTCAAGCAGGCGAAGCGGAAATCGAGCGACTAACTCGTAATCGCGATGAGGCTTTGAACCGTGTGAGTTCGGCGCAACGCGAATT
>CAYZBP010000027.1:0-9227 GCA_964476715.1 uncultured Bifidobacterium sp.
GATTCAGTTGAAACTGCAAATAAGCGCTCACCTGATTCTTCATGCGCACTTGATACTCGATAAATCATTGGATAGGTCGGCCAAGGTTGTGAAGATGGGCGCTCCCCTGTTGGACGAGGCATGATCTCAAGCTGAGTAATGCTGGCCGCTCCTTGGCGGATCGCAGTTCCTAAACAATCTGCACCAGTATCTCCTCCACCCAATATCACAACATGCTTTCCTGTTGCATTTATTGGAGGTGGTCCACTTAATTCATCTAATCCTTGTTTGTTGCCCCAAGGTAGATACTCCATAGCTTGATGAATTCCATTTAGTTCACGACCTGGCACAGGAAGGTCGCGCCAATTTGTCGCACCAATTGCAAGAATTACTGCGTCATACCTGGTTCGCAGATCTGATCCAGTGATTTCGCCACCGACATCAACGCCAGGTCTAAATCTGGTTCCTTCGGCTTTCATCTGATCTAAACGTCGATCTAAAATATTTTTTTCCATCTTGAACTCTGGAATTCCGTAACGAAGCAAACCCCCGATTTTTTCTGCTCGCTCATAAACTGCAACGGTGTGACCAGCGCGAGTTAATTGCTGTGCCGCTGCTAACCCTGCAGGACCTGAGCCAACGACCGCAACAGTTTTTCCAGTTAGGCGATCTGGGATCTGCGGTTTAACTGATCCGCTGCCGAAAGCCTCCTCGATAGTTCGTAGTTCTACCTGTTTAATCGTAACTGCATCAGAACTAATTGCTACTACACAAGCAGTTTCGCAAGGTGCTGGGCATAATCTGCCGGTAAATTCTGGAAAATTATTGGTTGCGTGCAAACGCTCGATGGCTTCTTCTTTTTCTCCGCGCCAAATCAAATCATTCCACTCAGGAATTAGATTTCCGAGTGGGCAACCTTGATGACAAAACGGAATACCACAATCCATGCAACGCCCGGCTTGCTTTTGCAGATCTTCAAAGGGTTGCTCTTCGTAAACCTCTTTCCAATCCCGAATCCGTACATCAACTGGACGTCTGGTTGGTGTTTGACGTTCGGTTTTCATGAAACCAGTTGGATTACCCATTTGATACCTCCATTACATAAGTTTCACGTGGCAAGCCCTCTGCTTCTGCACGGTCCATAGCAGCAAGCACGCGCGCGTAATCTCTTGGCATCACCATAGAAATACGATCGCTGCCAGATTTCCAATCATCTAATAAGGATTTAGCAATTTGTGAACCAGTTTCAACAAAGTGGTTTGAAATGATCTTTCTAACTACTTCTTTTTGAGATTCTGGCATTACAAGTACATCCACCATCTCTCCATTAACTAGAGCTGGATCTAAATCAAGAATGAAGATTCTTCCTCCAGACATTCCAGCTGCAATATTTCTGCCGGTCTTTCCTAAAATAACAACAGTTCCGCCAGTCATGTACTCACATGCATGGTCTCCAACGCCTTCCACGACAGCGGTTGCGCCTGAGTTACGTACGCAGAATCTTTCACCAACGACTCCGCTAATGAAAATTTCACCGAAGGTTGCTCCATACCCAATTACGTTACCGGCGATTACATTCTCATTTGCAGCAAATGTGGCTTTCTCATCTGGACGAACAACAACTTTGCCACCAGACAAACCTTTTCCAACATAATCATTTGCATCACCGTAGAGTCGGATTGATAATCCCTTAGGAATAAATGCTCCAAGTGATTGCCCGGCTGATCCATGAAGTGAAATATCAATTGTTCCCTCTGGCAACCCTGCGCCACCAAAACGTCTGGTGATTTCAGAGCCAAGCATTGTTCCAACTGTGCGATTAACGTTTCTTACCGCCATTTCAATTCGAACTGGGGTCGAATTCTCAAGAGCTGGTGCGGCTAGTTTAATTAACTCTTTATCAAGCGCCTTATCCAAACCATGATCCTGAGTTATGGAACTTAATCTTGGACCAGCAGGCACATCGGCAAGAAGTGGTGAAAGATCTAAGCCACTTGCTTTCCAATGATCTACAGCTGCTTTAGTTTCGAGGGCTTCTACTTGGCCGATTGCTTCTTTCAGCGTTCTGAAACCTAGCGATGCCAAAATTTCGCGGACCTCTTCGGCGATATATTCAAAGAAGGTTTCTACGAACTCTGGCTTACCAGTGAATTTTTCACGCAATTTTGGATTCTGTGTTGCAACTCCAACTGGGCAAGTATCAAGGTGGCAAACGCGCATCATTACGCAACCTGAAACAACTAACGGAGCAGTCGCAAATCCATACTCTTCAGCACCAAGCAATGCTGCTATTACAACATCACGTCCAGTTTTAAGTTGACCGTCTGCTTGAACCACAATGCGATCACGCAAACCATTTAACATCAAGGTTTGTTGAGTTTCCGCAAGTCCTAACTCCCAAGGTGCTCCTGCATGCTTTAGAGAAGTTAGTGGGGATGCTCCGGTTCCGCCGTCATGTCCCGAGATCAAAACAACATCGGCATGAGCCTTGCTAACTCCAGCAGCGACAGTACCCACTCCGACTTCGGCAACTAATTTCACGTGAATGCGCGCTTTATCATTTGCATTTTTCAAGTCGTGAATTAATTGTGCCAAATCTTCGATTGAGTAAATGTCATGGTGCGGTGGAGGTGAAATTAATCCAACTCCAGGAGTTGAATATCTAGTTTTTGCAATCCATGGATAAACTTTTTGACCAGGTAGTTGTCCGCCTTCTCCTGGCTTAGCACCTTGTGCCATCTTGATCTGAATATCATCAGCGTTAACAAGATATTCGCTGGTCACACCAAAACGTCCACTTGCAACCTGCTTAATTGCAGATCTTTTTGAATCACCGTTGGCAATTTGAAGGTAGCGGTCTGGATCTTCTCCGCCTTCGCCAGTGTTGGATTTTCCACCCAATCGGTTCATGGCAATAGCTAGATTCTCATGTGCCTCTTTGGAGATTGAACCATAGGACATAGCACCAGTTGAGAATCGCTTAACTATCTCTGAAATTGGTTCTACTTCATCAATTGAAATGGCAGTTTTGTTTGAGGTTTTAAATGTAAATAGACCACGCAAAGTCATCAAATCTTTAGTGCGAACATCAACTTTTGTGGTGTATTTCTTAAACAGTTCATACCGCTTGTTACGAGTTGAGTGCTGTAGCAAGAACACAGTCTCTGGATCAAAGAGATGTGGTTCACCATCTCTTCTCCATTGATACTCTCCACCGGTCAAAAGTTTCTTAGATCCTGGAACCTCTCCTCCAGGTGGATAAGCGATGTGATGTCTTGCAATTGCTTCATCGGCAACAGTTTCAAGATCAATCCCACCGAGTCGCGAAGTTGTACCTGAGAAGTACTCGTCGATTAACTCATGAGACAAACCAACTGCTTCAAAAACTTGAGCTCCGGTGTAGGAAGCAATCGTTGAGATTCCCATTTTTGACATAACTTTCAAGACTCCCTTTCCGAGAGCCTTGATTAAATTCCGTACCGCTTTTTCGGGGGTAACTCCGCTGATAACTCCTTGATGCACAAGATCTTCGACGCTCTCCATAGCCAGATATGGATTAACGGCCGCTGCACCGTAACCAATCAAAAGTGCAACATGGTGAACTTCGCGAACATCTCCTGCTTCAACAACTAATCCAACTTGGGTGCGGGTTTTTTCACGGATTAAATGATGATGAATTGCTGAAGTTAAGAGCAACGAAGGAATCGGTGCATTTTCAGAATCTCCATCACGATCGGAGAGGACGATGATGTGTGCGCCATTTTTTATTGCTTCACTAACTTCACGTCGAATCTCTTCAATTCGGGCACGTAATCCTTCGCCACCTTCTGAAACTTGAAAGAGTCCACGGACAATATGTGCTGCAAATCCTGCTTGAGTTCCATCGGCATTGACGTGAATAATTTTCGCCAACTCATCATTATCTAAAACTGGAAATGGAAGTTGAATCTGACGGCAAGAAGCAGCCGTTGGATCTAATAGATTTTGTTCAGGTCCAAGTGAAGATCCTAAGCTGGTGACTAATTCTTCACGTATGGCATCAAGTGGCGGATTTGTCACTTGCGCAAAAATTTGCGCGAAGTAATCAAAGAGCAATCTTGGACGCTTAGATAAAACCGCGATTGGTGTGTCAGATCCCATTGAACCAAGCGGCTCAAGCCCTGATTTTGCCATCGGCGCCAAAATAATTCGCAACTCTTCTTCGGTGTAACCAAATGCGCGTTGTCTTCTAACAACTGAAGAATGCGGATAAATAATGTGTTCGCGTGCAGGCAAATCTTCTAGGCGCACCATTCCAGACTGGATCCACTCTCCATATGGAGCAGCACTTGCCAAACCATCTTTGATTTCTTCATCTTCAACAATTCGGCCTTGCTCGATATCAACGAGGAACATACGACCAGGTTGCAATCTTCCCTTACGCACAACATCTTCTGGTTTGAAATCTAATACGCCGACCTCACTCGCCAGAACAACTAATCCATCTTTTGTTACCCAATATCTTGATGGACGTAAACCATTTCGATCTAAGACTGCGCCAATTTGATTTCCATCAGTAAAAGTTACGCAGGCAGGTCCATCCCATGGCTCCATTAATGTTGAGTGGAATGAATAAAAATCTCGTCTCTTCTGCGAGATAGTGGTGTTGTTTTCCCACGCTTCAGGAATCATCATCAACATGGCATGGGGCAATGAACGTCCACCTAGATATAGCAGTTCTAGAACTTCATCAAATGAAGCTGAGTCAGATCCGCCTTCAGCAACAATCGGAAACAGCCGTTTCAAATCACCAGGAATCAAATCGCTTTCAAGCAAACTTTCACGTGCCTTCATCCAATTTCGATTTCCCTTAACAGTATTGATTTCGCCGTTATGAGCGATGTAGCGGTATGGATGAGCAAGGGGCCATGATGGGAAAGTATTTGTAGAAAAACGTGAGTGCACTAAAGCAAGTGGTGAATGTAGCCGCTCATCTGAAAGGTCCGGGAAAAATTCTTCAAGTTGACCAGTGGTTAGCATTCCCTTGTAGACCAGTGTTCTTGAAGATAGAGATGGGAAATAAACTGCTAGTTCATGCTCTGCTCTTTTACGAAGTGCAAAAGCTAAGCGTTCAAGAACTAATTCGCTCTCATTTTTTAACCCTGATACAAAGAGTTGCTTAAAGATTGGCATAACTGATTTCGCGGTATTGCCGAGAATTGCAGAATTCACTGGGACGTCGCGCCAACCGAGAACTTTCAAACCCTCTTCTTTTGCAATCTCTTCGATCCGCGCGATCAGTGCATCAGAGGCTAAGAATGCAGTCCCAGCTGCGTATGACCCAACCTTTGGTAAATCAAAATTAGTTACAGCGCGCAAGAATAAATCTGGAATCTTGATAAGAATTCCGGCACCATCACCGCTATCTGGTTCAGCACCAGATGCACCGCGATGTTCTAGGTTGCGTAATGCAGTTAATCCCTGTGCGACGATTTCGTGAGTGGCATTACCAGTCAGAGTGGCAACCATTGCAACACCACAAGAATCCCGCTCATTTTCTGGGTTGTATAAACCAGATGCTGGTGGGAAATTGGAGAACTTACTTTTCATGCTTGCCATTAAATTTGCGCCTATCCTTCTGGATTATTAGGTAAAAGCTTCCGAAGCGGGACAGCGCTGGCCCGATGGGTAAATCTTAGCCGGAAAATCTGCGGCTTGAGAACTAAAAACCTTACAAGATGGTTATGTGTAGTAATTGACCGATTCCGGCGGTAACCGCCATGGCCAGTGATCCCCCAAGCAGAATTCGAACGGTTGGACGTAAAGGCCCAGTTCCAGCAATCCTTGCCCCAATGATGCCGGCAACGATCAGTCCAAATAAGGTGATCGCGACAATTGTTGTTGTTCGACCGTTTGGGGTTGGGGCGAACATGCCAATCATTGGAATGAATCCACCTAATGTAAATGCCGCCGCTGAAGCCAATGCTGCTTGAGTCGGGCGCGCCCTAGTGTTGTGATGTTGGCCAAGCTCATCACGTAGATGTGCTGCCAATGCATCATGTTGGTGCATCTGTGTGGCGACTTGCATAGCTAAATCTTTTGATAATCCACGTTCAACATAGATTTCAGCCAACTCTTCAAGTTCGCCTTCGGGATCTTGAGCTAAGTGATCAGCCTCAATTTTGCGGTCTGCATCTTCAATATCTGTTTGCGAACTTACAGAGACGTATTCCCCGGCAGCCATGGACATCGCGCCCGCTGCGATTCCGGCAAAACCTGCAATAACAATTGCATTAGTTCCCGCCTGCGCTGCTGCAACGCCAATCATCAAGCTGGCCGTAGAGACCAAGCCGTCGTTAACTCCAAGAACGGCAGCACGCAACCACCCTGAACGGTGAGTGCGGTGCTCTAAATTTCTAGCGTAAACCTCTTGGAGTGGCATATGGGTAGGTTATCTCTTTTGGCCTGCTTTTCGCAGTAGAAACCATGCGGTCGTGCCGATAAAAATCAATAGTGAAGTCCAGAAATTTAACCGCATTCCTAAAATCTGCGAACTGGAATCAATGCGCAAGAGTTCGATTAGGCCTCGTCCTAGCGTGTACAAAGAGATGTAGGCGATAAATAAAGTCCCAGATTTTGCACCAGCAAAAAAACCAGCCTTATCTGCCTTGATCAAAAGTATGGCTACTAACACACACCAAATAGATTCGTACAAAAATGTTGGGTGAAAAGTTAGAAAAGATTCATAGCCATTTGGTCTGCTAGTTAATGGAACTTGCAAAGCCCACGGTGCGGTTAATGGCTTGCCGAAAAGTTCTACATTGAACCAATTGCCCCATCTTCCAACTGCTTGTGCAAGCACTACACCAGGTGCAAGTGCGTCAAGGAATGCACCGAATGTTGGAAGGTGTGGTTTGCTCTTTAAAAGTTGTCTATATCCGACCCAAGCCCCAACGGTGCCAAGTGAAATTGCTCCCCAGATTCCTAATCCACCACGCCAAATTGCTATCGCATCTAATGGTGAAGAAAAACTGCCCCACGAAGTTAAAACGTGATAAATCCGGCCGCCAATAATTCCAGCAGGTACGGACCAAAAAGCGATCGTTGCTACATCGCCGAGATCTCCCCCGCGCTTAACAAATCTTTTGTCGCCGACTCGTACCGCGATAACTATTCCGATAATGATGCAAAGAGCGTAGAAATGAAAAGTTAAGGGGCCAGCATTTATCGCAGATACAGTGGGCGAAGGAATCGCAGCCCAATTGCTCACTGGATTTTTACTTTATGCCAGCTGCAACTAATAATTTCATAAATTCTGGAGCGGAATAATATGCACCAGTTTTTCGATCAATTTCTTTCCCGTTTATGAAAACTGTCGGAGTGGAATTTACGTTTTGCTTTGAACCTTCACTGCCAACATTTCCAACCCAATCAGAGTATTTGCCGGTCTTTACACAAGCTTCAAATTCTGCACCCGTAATGCCGGCCGCTGCTGCTGTTGCGATTATGCCTTCATTACTCCAAGCGCCAGAATTTTCGGCAGGTTGATTTTCATACATAAATGCGTGGTATTCAAGGAATTTTCCTTCGTCAGCCGCACAAGCTGCGCCGTTTGCCGCAAAAACCGACTCTGGACCTAAAAATGAAAGTGGATGGAATACCACTTTTGCTTTCTTTTCTACTGCAAGAGCTTTTAGTGCTGCTCCATTTGTAGCCTCAAAGACTTTACAACTTGGGCATTGAAAATCTTCCCAAACATCAATTACTGGTGTTAAGTCACCATTGAAAACGATTCCATAACCATCTTTTACCGACGCAGCACTTGGAATCACGGCAGCTTTCTTGCTCGTGTTATTAAAAATGGTGATACCTGCTCCTACGACAACAACTAGTGCAACCATTCCAATCACTAACCAGCGCGTGATCGGATCTCCTGAAGATTTGCCTTTGTTATTGACCATTCTCAAATACTACCTTGACCCCGGCTCTAAAGCCCACTTGGTGTGCGGTCGCCAATATAAATAAAAGCCTAAAAAGGCTAGTCCGAAGTCGCGCACTATCTCTTGTAAATACTTTGTCTCCCCGGGTGCTACCTGACCCCCGCCGCCGAAACATCCACAATCAATGGACAGGCCGCGAGCCCAAGCAGAAGCGATCGCAAGAATAAAGGCAATCATGAGAGATCCTGCAATAAATCCTGAGAGCCGAGTTGCGACTCCTAAAATCAATAAAGCCCCTAGGCCTACTTCGAACCAAGGCAATACATACCCAAAAAAATTTGCAATGCTGATTGGCAATAATTCGTAAGCTCGCATCGCTGCTGCGGATTTATATGGAGTCGTAACTTTTAGTGCACCAGCTACAAATATGACACCGCCAAGAGTTAAGCGGGCAAATAATCCAAACCAATTAAGTCGAGTTTCTGTCAAGAAGGCTGGTAGTTTCATCGCGCTTGTCTTATTCCCTCAGCCAAACTTTTCGTCAAATTTGCTAACTCTTTCAAGCCAGTTTCAAAATCTGATTGTTCAAGTAAAACTTTGATTAATGCAGACCCAACTATTACGCCATCTGCATATGAAGCAACTTCTTTTGCTTGTTCTGGTGTTGAGACCCCTAGTCCGACGCAAACTGGGGTTTGTACCGATTCACGTATCCGCGAAACTAAATCTTTTGCAGATGAAGAGACACTAGTTCTAGTTCCAGTTACGCCCATCAAACTTGCTGCATACACAAATCCGGAGCAAGCAGATGCAACTTGGCTTAACCGTTCAGGCGCTGAACTCGGTGCAGCAACAAAAATGTTGTTGATGCCGGCTCGATCACTTTCTCTTATCCAAGGATTGGCTTCTTCTAGCGAAAGATCTGGTGTAATCACGCCAGAACCATTTGCAGATTTAATAGCATCGGCAAATTTAGATATTCCATATTGTTCAATTGGATTCCAGTAAGTCATGACAACTGCCGGAACTTTTAGATTTGTAGTAAAACCTAAAATTTCTAGAACTTCACTGGCACCCGTACCGTTTGCCAAAGCTATATCTGCTGCCTCTTGAATAATTGGACCATCCATAATTGGATCGCTATAAGGAAAGCCGATTTCAACAATATCGACGCCATTTTTTACTAAAACTTCAATTGCTGCCTTGCTTTTTTCTACGGTTGGAAAACCGGCTGGCAGGTAGGCAATAAATGCGGCTCTATTTTCACTTTTTAACTGTGCGAGCCGTTCTGATAAATGGGTCATTACATTTTCAGATTTTCAAAGTAAT
>CAYZBP010000028.1:0-5409 GCA_964476715.1 uncultured Bifidobacterium sp.
ATTGGAATTCAAGCAACTGAAACAGCCAAACCTGATCACTTGTCACAATGTGGGGCGGATGAAGCAACCAACTTTATGCGAAAAATGTTGCCAATTGGAAGTGAGGTTCAACTTCGGGCCACGAACTACGCATCATCAAATAATTATCAAGAAGTCGCCCGCCCATTTAGAACTATTTACGCAAAAGATAGTGAAGGAAAATTCACTATTGATGTGCAAGCAAAATTATTGGCCGCAGGATTAGCGCTTTGGTTTCCAAACTCTACAAATGAGTATTTTCACAATTTAGAGTATTTAAATATTTTAAACAGTGCAGCCGAGACAAAAACTGGATTATGGTCTAAAACTCTTTGTCCAAATGATTTAACACCGCTAGATTCTATAGAACTTTGGATTAATAGTGATTCCCCGTTGAGTAATGAAAATGCTTTTGGTGAGTACGCACTTTTGCACAATAAAACCGATAAAGTGATTGATATTTCAAAGTGGAGTATCCGTGATACTTCACTAGATCTAAGAGATGAAAGTTTTGCTTTTGCATCTGGAACCAAAATCGGCGCGGGCCAAGTACTCACTGTTTATCTTGGTGAAGCAATCGCAAATTACCCACTGTCTAACAATGAAATCTCTTTAGGATTGACCGCGCCAATTTTGCAAAATCCAACTACAAGTAGTGACAAATTCACTGGTGATGGAATTTATTTAATCTCTCCAAGAACAACCAAAGGTGGGGGCAATATTCGAGCTTGGATGCATAGGCCATGTATTCCAAATGATTGTGTAGCACCTGAGTGGCTAAGTAAAAATGTTGATGGGAGCGCAAGGGTAATTCCATTGCCGCAAACTCTCTCCATGGTACTTAATCCAGCAAAATATGCCCGAAAAGTTCCAGATCTAACTGGATTGACCGCAGAACAAGTAACGGGTGCATTAGCAGCACTTGATTTAACTGCTCAAATAATTGATCTATCACCAAACTCTGGTAAATCTCCAAGAATTGTCAGAGATCTATCGCCAAAGCCAGGAACCAATCTGCCTGCCGGAGCAGTGGTAAAAGTTAATGTGATCGTCCCAGACGCCTAAATTTGTGATTTAGTCGGAGGCAATTAGGGGTTGTTGGATATTTTCATTAAATGTGCAATTCTTACAAGGTGTTAACTTCTCAGAACGCGGCAATTTCCGTAACAGATTTAACTAAACGTTATGGCGAGCGAAATGCGGTTGACCATATTTCATTTGAAGTCCCACGTGGAACTATCTGTGGATTTGTTGGACCAAACGGCGCTGGTAAAACCACAACTATCAGAATGCTTTTGGGTTTAGTTAAACCAACAACAGGAGCAGGTACCGTTCTAGGCGAACCACTTACACATCCTGAAAGATTTTTGGGAAAAGTAGGGGCTCTTATTGAAGGCCCGGCTTTTTATCCAGCGTTATCTGGAAGAGAAAATCTCAAGGTTTTAGCTACCCTGGGAAATTTTCCACATGATCGAGTGGACCAACTATTAGATCAAGTTGGTTTACTAGATAGAGCGACTTCAAAATTCAAAACTTACTCACTTGGAATGAAGCAAAGATTAGGAATTGCCGCAGCCTTGCTGCCATCTCCAGAATTACTAATTCTTGATGAACCAACAAATGGATTAGATCCTGCTGGTATTCAAGAAGTTCGCGAATTACTCGGACATTTAGCTGGATATGGTTTAACAGTCCTCGTTTCCTCACACTTGCTATCTGAAATTGAAGCAATTGCTGATGATTTAGTAATGCTTCGCCACGGGAAGGTTCTATTCTCCGGCCAAACCAAAGCATTATTAACTGCTCAGCAATCAACTGTTATTGCAAGCAGTAGTAATCCACAGGATTTAGTAAGGCTGATTGAGATTGCAAAAAACTCTGGACACCAAGCCCAAATTGTCAATGAGAGTGTTCATGTAATTGCTGATGCCGAATTTGCTACAAATTTTAATAAAGCAGCTTTTGAATCCGGAATAATTCTTTCATCACTAGTGACTGCACGTCCAACCTTGGAAGAAACTTTCTTTGAATTGACAAGTGATAACTAATGATTCGAATATTTAAATCAGAGTGGCGTAAATTACGCCGCCCAACTTTATTTCTAGGCACTTTGGCGGCCGTCATTGGCTTAACTGGATTGATTTCATCGCTACTGTTTTTACTTTTGGATTCAGAGCGCGGAAATGGCCGTGAAGGAATGATCATCACTCGCGAAACTCTTGCCTTGCCAAATGGATTATATGTTGGTTTTGCAAACTCAGCGGGGTTACTTGGTGTTATTGCACTATGTGTGTTTGCAGCACAAACTGCAATCGAATATACAAATGGAACTTTAAGAAACTTACTAGTACGCGAACCAAGAAGGTTATTGCTCTTAGCTGGCAAGTACCTAGCCATGATTTCATTTGCTTTAATAACTGTTTGCTTTTCAGCGATAGTAAGTGTGGGAATTTCGGCAACTTTGGCAAATGTGAAAGATGTTAATACTGATCTTTGGTACACATCCAGTGCGCTATCCCTATTCAGTTCAACATTTGGAAATGTTCTTCTTTCGGTAATTTCCTATGGAACTGTGGGAATGACATTAGGATTGTTACTGCGCTCTCCCATCAGTTCAATTTCTATCGCACTTGCTTGGATTCTGGTTGTTGAGAACATTCTCTCCGCCACAGTTGATGGCATCTCTAAATGGCTTCCTGGGCAATTGATGAGTTCTATTCCAGTGCAATTTGGAGTGGATTTCTCATATTCATGGGCGCTAATTGGCAGTGCGAGTTATCTGTTAATTTCTGGTGCTGCGGCCGCAATATTGTTTAAGCGCCGAGATGTGGTTAATTAGCAGTTAATCAGGACACAGCCTCTAAATTCTTTAAATAACAGAGTTTTCTAAAGTTGCTCATTTATCCTAAAGCCATTCGTCACTGCCTGATCTTCCCTAAAGCAGCGACAAGGGGGAATTGTGTTTTCTAGCCGTAGAGCAGCCACTCTTTTGGCCTGCCTTTTGGCCTTTACATTTGTTGCCACCCCAATAGAAGCACAATCAGCAACACGTAAACCAACTCTTGAAGAAATTAAAGCAGCGAAAGCAAAAGAAATCGCAAAAGCAAATGAAGCTGCGAAAGCTAAAGCCAAATTGGCCGCGGCAGCTAATCAATTAAAAGCGCTAACTATTAAATCAAATGCAGCCCGAGCGATTTATCTTAGAGAACAAGCAGAACTTAATGTTGCTACCGCGAAAGCGGAAAAAGCAGCGAAGAAGGAGAAAGCGGCAATTGATGCAGTTGCTGATGCAAATATGAGAATTGGCAAAATGGCAGCAAATGCTTACATTATGGGTTCTGGGTTTACTGATTTTGATTCTGTGCTTAGCGCAAATGGACCACAAGATTTGGCGGATCGACTTTCAATTCTTGATGCGCTTGGTGAAGGAAATACTGAAGTACTTTCGAGATTAAAAGTTGCTCAGACTGCAGCAGCAGAAGCCAAAGCAGAAGCCGATGCAGCAAGAGCCGAACAAGCCGTGGCTACCGCTCGAGTAGCTGCTGCGAAGAAAATTGCTGATGAAGCTAGAGCTCAGCAACAAGTGGAAGTAAATAAATTAGAGAAAATTCAAGCGCAGATTATTAGAGAATTATCAAGTGCACGCAAAAAACGAGTTACCTTAGAACAACAAAGGCAGTTAGCGATACTCGAGGAAGAGTTAGCAAATCGTGCTGGACAAACAACTGGACAAGCAAAAATTTGGCCAGTAAATGGTGTCGGTTTTAATGCGGGTAGAACAAGTATTCGGACAAACGAAAATCAAAGAAGTGCAGCGGTTGCTTTTGCGAAGAAGCAAGTTCTGGCTCGTAAGCCTTATGTGTGGGGGAATGAAGGTCCGAATAGTTTTGATTGTTCTGGATTAGTCTTCGCTGCATATAGATCCGCTGGTTTGGATTGGACCCAATGGGATCGCGTTAACTCACGGATTTATTACAGCTGGACCAAACGAGTTCCTTTGAGTGAACTTGTTCCCGGAGATTTAATTTTTTACTCATACAAAGCCAACATCAGCACTATCCACCACATCACAATTTATGCCGGAAACGGGATGATGTGGGAAGCCCACAACACTAAAAAAGGGTTGTTGTTCAGTTCAATTTATTCAATTCCAGGGCTAATTCCATTTGGTGGACGGGTGTAGTCATTTGAAGTAAATTTACCTATAGTTTGCACTGCAACTTTTGGCCAACTAACCCAAACTGGAGTAATCAAAGTGAAAATTATTGATGTGAAATTTGCTGGTTTAAAAGGCGCAACTCCCAAGGGTGGTTGGACGGAGGAGTTAAAGCCAGACAGTGTTGTTCACACTTTAATCTCAGTTAAAACAGATTCTGGTGTAGTAGGTGTTGGTACCGTCTTCACAAGCGCAGATTTAGTAGCGGCTTCACTAGAAGTTTTAAAGCCACTGTTAATTGGTGAGAGCGCAGTTGAACCTGAGCGAGTTAGTGAAAAGTTGCATCAAAATACTTTTTGGCTCGGTCGTGGTGGTTCAATCACCCACACAATCAGCGGAATCGATATCGCACTCTGGGATATTTTTGGAAAAATCACTGGCCAACCAATTGGTCGATTCTTTGGTGGAAGATTGCGTGAAAAGGTTATGCCTTACGCATCACTTTTAATGGATGAACCAAAAATCATGAATGCGAATTTAACTGAATTAAGAGGGCAAGGATTCAAAGCCTTCAAAATCGGCTGGGGAACATTCGGCCGAATTGATACTGCCAATGATGAGCTACTTGTTAAGAGCGCCCGCCAAGCAATCGGTGATGATTGTTTCTTAGCAGTGGATGCAGGTGGAAGCGATGCATACTGGCGTGGAAATCTTCGTTGGGCAATCAATGCTTCAAAGATGCTCGCTGATTACAACGTGGGTTGGTTTGAAGAAGCGCTAAGACCAGATGATTTGGCTGACTTTGTTGAGTTGCGTAAACAATCTCCGGTGCCTATTTCTGGATGTGAAGTTTTGACTCGCCGACAAAGTTTTACACCATTTATTACCGAACGAGCTTTTGACATCATTCAACCTGACGTCACAAAGGTTGGTGGAATTGGTGAATTCCGAAGAATCGCAGCGATGGCCGATGAGTATGCAATTCGCGTAATTCCACATGGTTGGAATACCGCAATTGGCTTAGCAGTAGATTTGCAACTTTCTTCGGCAATTCTTACTGCAGAAAAAGTTGAGTATTGCACTGGTTCGGCATATGTCGATGATTTAGCAACAGAGCCTTGGAAATTAGATAAAGATGGACTGCTTGAGATTCCAACTAAACCAGGAATCGGCTTTGAACTAGATCCAGACAAAGTTGAGAAGTACAGCGGCGTGCGCGGATTCTTAGATTAAAT
>CAYZBP010000028.1:5509-8929 GCA_964476715.1 uncultured Bifidobacterium sp.
TTGGTATTCAGTTGAATGCACTTGTTGTCGATCACCAATTACAAAATGGTTCAGGTGATGTGGCATTAAGTGCACAAAAAAAGTTAATCGAATTAGGAATTACAGAAGCAAATGTGGCTCAAGTTTTAGTTAATGAAGATGTAGGTAATGGAGGATTAGAAGCAGCAGCAAGACGCGCACGTTATGACGCTCTTGATGCAGAAGCAGATCGAATCGGCGCCGTAGCAATTTTTTTAGGTCACACAGAAGATGATTTAGCAGAAACGGTATTACTCGGTTTGGCGCGTGGATCAGGAACTCGTTCACTTTCAGGAATGGCATTTCAAGTTGGCAGGTACGTGCGACCATTTCTCGAATTATCTAGAGCCCAAGTATTAGCCGCCTGCAAAGAGAGTGGAATTGAGTATTGGAGTGATCCCCACAATCAAGATCTGAGTTTTGCTAGAGTGCGGGTGCGAAATGAAATCTTGCCAATTATGGAAAAAGAGATTGGCCCTGGAATTTCTCACGCTCTAGCGCGGACCTCCAGGATCCTGCGCGAGGATGCCGACGCCCTTGATTTGATTGCTGGGGAACTTTTTGCGAGCCTCGCCGATCCGGCTCAGATTCCGATCGAATTGATGGAGGAAGTACCGAGTGCGGTTCGAAAGCGGGTTATCAAAAGGGCCATTGAAGCTATGGGCGCTCCAACCCTCACTGCTGAGCAGATTCTGGAGGTCGATGCGCTGGTCGGGGCCTGGAAAGGGCAGGGTGCGGTGGCTTTGGCTGGTGGCATTACAGCCCGCCGAGATTCCGGCAGACTAACCCTCTCGAAGTAGTTAAGAGCCAGAGTAATCAAGAGGGAGTTCACCTGTGGATCTGTCGGTAATCAAAGATGAAGTCACCGAAGTTGTTGTAACTGAAGAACAATTAAAGGTGCGCATAAATGAGATCGCTCGAAAGATCGAAAAAGATTACGAAGGAAAAGATTTACTTCTGATTGGCGTATTAAAAGGTGCAGTAATGGCTATGGCCGATTTATCTCGCGCAATTCAACGACACATTGAGATGGATTGGATGGCAGTTTCTTCTTATGGATCTGGAACAAAATCAAGCGGAGTTGTTCGAATTCTTAAAGATTTAGATTGCGATATTACTGGCCGAAATGTTTTGATTGTTGAGGACATTGTTGATACCGGGTTGACCCTTTCGTGGCTTAAAGCAAATTTAGAATCACGTGGTGCAAAAAGTGTTGAGATTTGCACAATCTTCCGCAAACCAGATGCGGCCAAAGTCGAAGTTAATGTTAAATATGTAGGATTTGATATTCCACCAGCTTTTATTGTTGGCTATGGATTAGATTTTAATGAGAAGTATCGAAATCTTTCAGTAGTAGCAGTTCTTTCCCCACACATGTACTCCTAATATGAACGGAAAAGTTTTGATTAAAGTTAAGAAGTATTTAAAGTCACCATTTACATGGTTGATTGTGGCAATGCTGCTTGCAATTGGTTATACGCAGTTCTTGAATTTAAACAAAAGTTTTAAAGTTGTAGATACATCGACTGTACTTTCAGTGATCTCATCGCAACAAGCCGATTCAGTTTTATTAGTTGATAAAGAGCAGTTGATCCGAGTTGTACTAAAAGCCGGCGTACAGATCGACGGTGCTTCAAAGTTAGAAGCTTCTTACATCACTGCACAAGAACCACAAATTGTTGAATTGTTGGCTCAAAATCCACCACCTAAAAAATGGAATGTGAAAGTTCCAACTCAATCATTACTGGTTTCACTTTTGTTTACTTTGCTGCCATTCCTATTAATTGGGTTTATCTTCTTTTTTGTTATGAGCAGAGCGCAAGGTGCCGGCAAAGCTTTTTCTTTTGGAAAGTCGAGAGCGAAATTAAATTCAAAAGAAACCCCACAGACTAAATTTGAAGATGTTGCTGGCGTGGATGAAGCGATTGAAGAGTTGCGCGAAATTAAAGATTTTTTAGTCGCACCTGAAAAGTATCAAGAGTTAGGCGCTAAAATTCCTAAAGGCGTCTTGTTATATGGCCCTCCAGGAACTGGAAAAACATTGCTTGCTAAGGCAGTAGCAGGAGAGGCCAGTGTGCCTTTTTACTCAATATCAGGCTCAGATTTTGTCGAGATGTTTGTTGGAGTTGGTGCCTCAAGAGTTCGGGATTTATTTGCACAAGCTCGACTAAATGCCCCAGCAATAGTTTTTGTTGATGAGATTGACGCAGTTGGTAGACACCGTGGTGCTGGAATGGGTGGCGGTCACGATGAACGCGAACAGACCCTCAATCAATTATTGGTAGAGATGGATGGCTTTGAAGCAAATGGTTCGGTGATTCTTATTGCTGCAACCAACCGTCCAGACATTCTTGATCCGGCATTGCTTCGTCCAGGACGTTTTGATCGACAGATTGCAGTTGAGCGCCCAGATTTAAAGGGACGTCATCAAATTTTGCTGATCCACACAAAAAATAAACCATTAGTAGACGGAATAGATTTATTGGCTTTAGCCAGGAGGACTCCAGGCTTTACTGGCGCAGATCTAGCTAACGTTGTTAATGAAGCAGCGTTACTCACTGCACGTAAAGAGGAAAAAGTAATTTCTAATGAAGCATTGGCTGAATCTGTAGACCGGGTAATTGCTGGTCCACAAAAAACTAGCCGCTTGATGAATGATAGTGAACGATTGATAACGGCTTATCACGAAGGCGGACATGCCCTTGTTGCGCATGCTCTTCCTAATACCGATCCAGTCCAAAAAATTACGATCATGCCACGTGGTCGAGCATTGGGTTACACAATGGTTTTGCCAGATGAAGACAAATACTCACAATCGCGCTCTCAATTACTTGATGAGTTGGCATACACATTAGGTGGACGCGCAGCCGAAGAATTGATTTTTCACGATCCAACCACTGGCGCCTCTAATGATATTGAAAAAGCAAGTGCATTGGCCCGGGCAATGGTCACTCAATACGGATTGAGCGAGAAAATCGGAGCCATTAAATTAGGTAGCAAAGATGGCGAACCTTTTATGGGTATGAACTACGGACATCAAAGAGATTATTCAGAATCTGTTGCTGCAATAGTTGATCAAGAAGTTAAAAGTTTGATTGAAAGTGCCCATTTAGAAGCTTATGAAATATTAGAAAACAACAGAGATGTACTTGATGGATTAGTTAAAACATTAATGGATAAAGAAACTCTTGAAAAAGAAGAGATTTTAGAATTGTTCGCAAAAGTGACTCCAAGGCCAGCCCGTGCAGCGTGGACTGGCTCACCTCTACGTAAACCTTCCAATCGTCCAGCGATTGTTTATCAGAAACCGACTCTCGATGGATGAAATAACGCCAATCTCATTTACGTCACCTCATGAAGGAAGAGCCAAAGCGCCTTATGATCAAAAAAGAGCTGAAGCTG
>CAYZBP010000029.1:0-8929 GCA_964476715.1 uncultured Bifidobacterium sp.
CTCTTTTCTATATCTGTTGACTGCGCGGTGCTCCGGGCAGGCACGGCTTGAGCCGAGACAAAGGTAAAGTTACTAGAAGGTTGCCAAAGGTTGAACAGGTAATCCGACAAATCGCCCAATTTTTCACAAAATTAGCCATTTCTGAGGGTTGGCTTAATGCCTTCCGCGGTGATGACCTCCCATAACCCCTGCTGGGTTAATGATGATCGTCGCCAAGAGCAACACTCCGGTAATCAGGGCTGGCAAGAAATTAGATATCTGTTCTGGGACCGAAAGACCTGAAATCGCCCACTCAATCAGGTCGGGGAGAAAAACCACAATCAATGTGCCAATAAATGCACCACTAATACTTCCAACTCCGCCAAGTATTGCTGCTGTTAACAAAGTCAAGGAAAGTGAAACAGGGTAAACGCTTGGCCCGACTAACCCTCGCAATCCATAAAGCGCACCGCCAAGACCAGCAATCGCAGAGCTGACTACAAAGACAATAACTTTTGTCCGAGCCACAGGAATGCCACTTACCGCTGCTCCGATCTCATCATCGCGAACCGCTTGCCAACTGCGGCCTGCTCTCGCTGACATCAAATTGGAGATAAAAAACAAAGCAATTAGTGCAACTGGTAAAGAAACCCAAAGTTGCCACTGTTCATACCCAACTTCAATTAAATTGCTCAGCCATGTAGGCGGCATTCCAAAATCAACTATTAAACCAACATCTCCACCTAAAACTGATTCAAATCTATTTGCTACAGAAGGTAAAGCAAGAGCGATTACTAGCGTCGTTCCCGCCAAGTATGGACCTGAAAGTCTTGCCGCAGCTGCTCCCAGAATTAATCCAAATAGTCCTGCTGCAATTATGGCTACGAGAAATGCAATCCAAATTGAAGCACCTAAATGTGTGATCAACGATGCGCTTGAATATCCACCGACCGCCATTAAAGCGCCTTGACCAAGTGAAATCTGGCCTGATGCTCCCGTGAGAACCGTAAGTGAAAGCACGCCAATAAAAAGCATTAAAACCAAAGCCAATTGGCCTTGGTTGTAAGGTTCAAATGTAAAACTCAAAAGGAGCAGAAATACTCCTAGCGTTAAAGTTTTAATCAGATTTTTGCGCCAGATTTTTTTACTTTTATCCACGGCGCACCTGCATTCCACCCAAAATACCATTTGGTCTAATTAATTGAACTGCAAGTAATAAAAATAAAATTGCTAGGAAAATATTTTCGGGAGATCCGTAAGTAGTAACTAGCGAAATTCCGATTCCAAGAATTAAACCACCTATGACAGCGCCAAGTGGACTATCTAAACCACCAACAACAGCGGCGGTGAAAGCAACAATCAAAATTAAATCTAGAGAATTGGGAGATAAATTAGTGCTGGGAGTAATTAGCAGCCCAGCTAATGATCCGGCCACTCCAGATATTGCCCAACTTAAAGTTCGCATTCGGCTGACTTTAATTCCGCTCAATCTCGCGACTTCTGGGTTTAACGCAGCAGCGCGCATGCCTAACCCCACACCAGTTTTAGTGAAAAAGTAGGTAAGCGAAAGTAAGACTATTAACACGACACCTATTACAAAAAGATTAAATGCTGAAAATGGAAGCGTGCCATCACCATTTTTAAAATAAAAATTATCTACCGGGGTTGGAAAACCGCGTTCTTCTCCAGCCCAAAATACTCCAGCTAGTGCTTGCAATATCGCCAAAATTCCAAGTGATGCAATAACTGGAATTGTTGCGGCCAGGGTTTTGGTGGATGATGAACTTTTCTTGTGAGCAAGCGGACGCATGATCAGTAAATCAATAACCATTCCAAGTATTGATCCAGATAGCAACGCAACTATAAAAGCTAGCCAATATGAATTCCCAGAATTAATTAAATTTGATGCAATGTAGGTGGTGAACATTGCTTGCCCCATTTGCGCAAAATTAACAACTCCCGCGCCACGCCACACAATTACTAAGCCAAGTGCTGCTAGCGCAAAAATTGCACCGTTGGCGGTGCCGGTAATTAGAGTGCTGATAAATGTGTTCATCAATACCCCAAGTACGCAGTTCGTAGGGCTGAATCAGCACGCATTTTTGCAGCAGGTTGATCCGATACAACTTTACCTAGCGCTAAGAGCACCCCATGTTCTGCGACTGCTAATGCGGTATTTGCATTTTGTTCCACAAGCAAAACTGTAAGTCCTGTGCTTCGAGACAATTGATTAATGCTTTGAATAATTTGTTCGACGACAAGTGGTGCCAAACCAAGGGATGGTTCATCAAGTAGTAAAAGTTTTGGTCTTGAGACAAGAGCTCTTGAAATAGCGAGCATCTGTCGCTCTCCACCGGAGAGAGATCCGGCACTTTGCTTGACTCTTTCGGCCAACCTTGGAAATAAATCCAACACTTCCGAGATGGCGACTTTAACGTCACTCGAATTTTTACGTCTTCTAAAGAGTGCACCCGTTTCAATATTTTCTAAGACCGAAAAGGTGGGAATTACTGCATGTCCTTCTGGAACATGAGCTACTCCAGATCTGACAATCTCTTCAGGGGCAAGATTGGTTATATCTCTATCTCCCCAACTTATGGTTCCGCTTTTAGCTTTCTCTAAGCCAGAGATGGTGCGAAGCAAAGTTGATTTACCTGCACCGTTTGCGCCAATTACTGTTGTAATTTCACCAGCATTAGCGACAAAAGAGACTCCATCAAGAGCGCGAACATGACCGTAATTTGTGACTAAATCGCTTACTACTAATGCATTCATGATTAATTACCACTACCTAATTTGATATCTGCAGGAGTAGATGTTCCTAGATATGCCGCCACTACCGCTGGGTCTTGCCTTACTCTTTCAAAAGGTCCGCTTGCAATAACTTCACCAAAATTTAAAACATATACTCGATCTGAGATTCTATTTACGAATTCAACATTGTGCTCAACCACAATGATTGAGTAAAACTCTTGCAACTGCAAAACTAAATTAGCCAACTTCTCAATTTCATCGTGACCTAATCCCGCCGCAGGCTCATCCAACAATAATATTTTTGGCTCTAAGACAAGTGCTCGTGCAAGTGCCACCCTCTTGGAATCTGGGTAAGTCAATTGACTTGGATATTTTTCTGCTAATTGCGTTGCTCCGGCCCAAGCCAGCGCTTTGTGAGCTTTTGCTTTTAGCTTCGCCTCTGATTTACCAGACGTGCCAAAAAGATCTGCAAAGAAACCATTACTTGCGTGGGCTTCTGCCCCAACCATTACATTCTCCAACGCAGTAAGACCAGAGAACAATCCAACGCCTTGTAATGTCCGCGCTATCCCCAATTTTGCTAATTGATGCGTCTTAGGCCAAGGTGAATTTTTCCCGTCAAATGAAATCTTCCCACTTGAAGGAGGAACTAAACCGGAGATTGCATTAAACAGGGTAGTTTTCCCGGCACCATTCGGACCGATCAATCCAAGTACTTCATTTTTATTTAACTCGATATAAACATCATTTAATGCCTTCAAGCCGCCAAAGGTGACAGATAATCCCTCTACTTTTAAAAGTTCACTCATGTCACACCTCCGAAACTTGGTTTTCTGGAGCTACTGGGATTCTAGGAGTACGCGAACCCATACCGGAAACTATCTCATATGAAATTGTTCCAGCCGCTTTGGCCAACTCAGTTGCCAGTGGTTTTGTTCCAAAAATGATTACTTCATCTCCCGCTTTAGCAATCGAATCAATTCCTAAATCTATTGCACATTGATCCATCGAAACCCGACCAATTAAGTGGGCCGGCTTATTGTTGTGTAGAAAATAAGCGGTCCCATCTGTTGACCTTGGTAACCCATCGGCATACCCAAATGTAACAATCCCGATTTTAGTTTCCTTTGTTACTTGCACTGTTGCGCCATATCCAACAGTAGCTCCTGGTGGAATTTCTTTTACCAGCAAGAGTCGAGCGCGCAATTCCATCGCCGGTTTTAAGGAGAGATTTTTTGGTGGAATATTTGTTGGAGACAATCCATAAATAAGTAATCCTGCGCGAACAAGGTCCAATGTCGTCTCAGGCAAACCAATAATTGCTGAAGAGTTCGCAATGTGACGGATTCCTGGACTCAAACCTTCATCGTTCATGTACTCAAGCGCACTGTTGAACCGCTTGATCTGTTCTGCGTTTAATGGATGAGCTGGTTCATCTGCGCACGCGAAATGTGACCAAGTCCCCACTAACTCAATTTCGTTAGCAGCGGTGAGACGATTTAATTCACTGACTATTTCTGGAAACTCATCGAGTGCACCTGCTCTACTCATTCCAGTATCAACTTTGAGATGGACTCTGGCAATTAATCCAACCCTTAGCGAAGCAGCGTAAATCTCTTGTAGCTGTTGTAGCGATGAGACAGATAAATCAATATCGCTTTTAATGGCACCTTCAAAATCTGCACCGGGCGGGGTAAGCCATGCCAACAATGGTGCAGCGATTCCTGCTTTACGAATCTCAATTGCTTCAGATAACAACGCAACGCCTAGCCACTGCGCTCCCCCAAGCAGTGCAGCCTGAGAAGATTTAATCAAGCCATGACCGTACGCATCAGCTTTCACAACTGCCATAACTGGCTTGTTGATTACTGCACAAATTTGGGCAACATTATCTGAGATGTTTTGGTAATTAATATAAGCAGTATTTGGTAATTGCATTACTTTGAACTTTCGATGATTACCATGGCAATTACAAACCCACCATCATGAGAGATTGAGACTTTTACAATCTTGTCTGAGACCAAAGCTAACACTGCTCCAGTAAATTCAAAACTAGGTCGCCCGCTTTCAAGGCGTAAAACTTCAACTTCTTGCCAGGAAAGCCCAGGAGGAACTCCCAATGCTTTAGCTAACGCTTCCTTAGCAGCAAACCTTCCTGCTAAATGAAGTGAGAGATTTCTATTGCTTCCCTGTTGAATTTCACGATCAGTAAATAAGCGTTTGGCTAATCCTGATGTTCTGTTTAGTGAACTCTCAAATCTTGCCAGATCTACAAGATCTATCCCTATTTGTGAACTCATGGGAGTACTTTAAAGGTTACTTCGACGTGAGGGAATGCTGCGGTCAACCGCAATTATTAATAATAGTAATGCGGTGCCGATCGCGACTCCACCAAGTAAGTCAGATATCCAATGCGTATTTCTAAATATTGATACACAAAAAACGACAGTGCTAATCACAGCTACTGAGAAAGAAGCAGCTCTAATAACTCCTAATCTTGGTTGAACATATTGAATATAAAGGTATGCGATTAAACCCCACGTTAGGACAGCGTTTGAAGCATGCCCGCTTGGGTAAGACATACCTCCAGCATAAAGTAAATCAACATTTAATCTTGGCTTGGTTCTTCCAAACTCTAATTTTGCCAAACCCACTACAGCATTTAATGCCAGCAATGAAATCACAGATAGATTAAATGGTCGCCATGTTTCAAATTTCCAACCAAGGTAAATTGACAGTAACAACAATATTGTGGCGGTAAGTCCACGCAAACCTAGATGGTCGAGATTGTAAACAACCCAATCTCCCCAACCGGGAAGTGTTGGTCGGTTCCATTTGGCAATTGATTGATCCAATATAAGCAGTGGCCCATCATGAACAACTTGCTCTGTGATCACGAAAAACATGAGTATAAAAAATGCGGCGAATCTAACTAAACGATCTGGATTTCTTCTTTTTATTTGAACCTGTGATTGGTGGTTATTTACCGCCATAATTACTCAACCGTTACAGATTTGGCAAGATTTCGTGGTTGGTCCACATCTAGTCCTCGAGCAACTGCCATTTCATATGCGAAGACTTGCAGTGGCAAAATACTAAGAAGTGGTTGCAACAGAACTGAGCACGTAGGAACGCGAATAACATGAGCCGCGCTCACCTCAAGATCATTTTCGTCAGCGATAACAATTGTCATGGCTCCGCGAGCTTGAACCTCTTGGGCATTACTTAACATTTTTTGATAAATCGGTGAACTTGGCGAAGGTAAAACTACAACTACTGGAGTTCCTTCTTCGATAAGCGCAATCGGGCCATGTTTTAATTCGCCAGCTGCAAATCCTTCTGCATGCATGTAGGCCAACTCTTTCAATTTAAGCGCGCCTTCGAGTGCAACTGGATAGCCGACATGTCTTCCCAAAAATAGTACTGAGCCAACATCCTTTAATTCGATGGCCAGTTTACTAATTGATTCTCTAGTCTCAAGGAATCGCTCAATTTTACTTGGCATCTCTTGCAACTCTGCCAGAATTTTTTGAATCTCATCAGAAAATTTAAGACCACGAACTTGCGAGATATATAGGCCAATTAAATATGAAGCAACAATCTGAGTTAAAAACGCTTTAGTAGAAGCAACAGCAACTTCTGGCCCGGCATGGGTATAAAGCACCCCATCTGATTCTCTTGGAATTGTTGATCCATTGGTATTGCAAATGCTTAACACTTTTGCACGTTGATCTTTGGCATGACGCAACGCCATTAAAGTATCCATGGTTTCCCCAGATTGCGAAATCGCAATAACTAGAGTCCCTCTATCAATTATTGGGTCGCGATATCTAAATTCAGAAGCAAGTTCTACTTCAACCGGGATTCTGGTCCAATGTTCAATCGCATATTTTGCAATCATGCCGGCGTGAAAAGCAGATCCGCATCCAATAATAATTATTTTCTCAACATCACGAAGATCTTCTTCAGCAATTCGAATCTCATTTAAAATTAATTTACCTTTTTCATCTAGGCGACCCAAAAGTGTGTCAGCCACGGCTTTAGGTTGTTCCATAATTTCTTTAGCCATGAAATGTGGGTAGCCATCTTTTTGAGCGGCTGCGGCATCCCACGTAACTTTAAATTCGCGCCCCTCTACTTTGTTTCCAGAAAAATCAGTAATGCTCACCGCTTCTGGTGTTATCAAGACAACTTGATCTTGGCCAAGTTCGATTGCATTTGAAGTGAATTCGATAAACGCAGCTACATCTGATGCTAAAAATCTTTCGTTATTTCCTACTCCGACTACTAATGGGGAGTTTCTTCTTGCTCCAACAACTTGATCTTTAGATTTTGCATGGACCGCGACTAAAGAAAAGGCACCATCTAATCTCTTACAGGTCTGGCGCATTGCTTCTGCAAGGTCTCCCTTACATTCTTCGTAAGCTTGTCCAAGTAGGTGCGCAACCACTTCAGAATCAGTGTCAGAAAGAAATTCATGGCCATCTGCTTCTAGTTCTCGACGTAAGATCACGTAATTTTCAATAATGCCATTGTGGATTATTGCTAATTCTTGAGATGGATTTAGATGTGGATGTGCATTTCGGTCATTAGGAGCCCCGTGAGTTGCCCATCTTGTATGTCCGATTCCGGTTAACGACGTTGGCAAATTAACTTTGCCTAATGCACCTTCCAGCGCCGACAATTTTCCAGCCCGCTTAACAGTTGAAATTCCATCACTTGTTATTAGCGCAACTCCAGCAGAGTCGTAACCACGGTATTCGAGTCTGCGCAAACCCTCAACGATAATCGGTAGCGCCTGATTGCGACCGGCATAGCCGATAATTCCGCACATCAGTACTCCCCTCTAAGCATTCGAAGCTGATTCTACTGCGTCAGCCAATTTTTTTGCTATCGCATTGGCTTTGCTTTCTGTATCTGCTTCGACCATAACCCGAATCAATTGCTCAGTTCCTGATGCACGAATCAAAATCCGGCCATTATTTCCTAAATCACTTTCGGCAGATTTAGTAGCAACTTTCAATCCAGTTGAGGTTAATACCTTCTCTTTATCTGCGACTGGGATATTCAGAAGAACCTGAGGATACGATGAAAAAATCTCGGATAAGTTTTCTGCTTTAGCTTCACCATTAGCAATTAATTCCAGAATATGCAGAGCCGTTAAAATTCCATCGCCTGTGGTTGCAAACTTTCGTAAAATTACATGGCCGGATTGTTCTCCGCCGAAATAGATTTCATTAGCAAGCATTAGTTCAAGAACATAGCGATCTCCAACTGATGATACTTCTACGGTTATTCCTTCAACTTTCATCTTATTCAGAAACCCTAAATTGCTCATAACCGTGGCTACTATTTTATTGCCAGGCAATTCACCTTTTTTCTTTGCAGAAATTGCCAGAAGCGCAAGCAAAGCATCGCCGTCGACAATCTTCCCCTGTCCATCAATAAGTAGTGCGCGATCTGCATCTCCATCATGCGCAATTCCTAAATCTGCTCCACTTTGTAAAACCTTTTCAGCAAGAAGATCTAAATGAGTGGATCCACAACCTTTATTTATATTTTCACCGTCTGGTGATGCGCCAATAACAATAACTTCAGCTCCAGCGCGATTTAATACTTCAGGTGCGTATGTGCTTGCGCTTCCATGTGCGCAATCAACCACGACAGTAATTCCATTTAATGGTTTTGAAATTGTTGATAACAAATACGTAATGTAATCATTTCTTCCATTTTCATCTTTTACTACTGATCCCTCTTTTGAGGTTTTAATCTGTGACTTATTTTCGATTAACTGCTCAATCTCTTGCTCAATTTCATCTGCAATCTTTTGGCCGTTACTTCCAAAAATTTTGATTCCATTGTCAGATGCTGGATTGTGAGATGCAGTAATCATGATCGCAGCATCGGCTTTGCGAGTAAGAACTAAATGTGCCAGCCCTGGCGTTGGGATGACTCCGATTAAGGTGACATTTACTCCTACGCTGGTGAGCCCCGCGATTAATGCTTTTTCAATTTCTAGCCCTGATTTACGGGTATCTCTACCAATCAAGATTTGTGCTTGTTCCTGGAACACAATGCCGGTAGCAACACCAATTGCATTAACTAAATTTGGGTTTAAGAGAGAGTCAGCAGAACCCGCACTTCCACGAATTCCATCTGTTCCAAAAAGAGCCACTTAAATCCAGCTCCTTAAATT
>CAYZBP010000030.1:0-8330 GCA_964476715.1 uncultured Bifidobacterium sp.
CTTCTTCTGACCAATGTGTGCCGCAAGTAGTCCTGCGCCATAACCACCATCAAAAGATCCAACCATTGGACCGGTTTGGCCAAACTTCGCATTATCAGCGGCAACTGTTATGTCACATACAACGTGCAAAACATGACCTCCACCAATTGCCCATCCGGCAACCATCGCAATAACTGGTTTTGGTAAACGTCTAATTTGGATTTGTAAATCTAAAACATTTAATCTTCCAATTCCTTTTTTACCCAACTTATCTTCGCCAAGATATCCATCATCCCCGCGAACATTTACATCTCCCCCTGAGCAAAATGCTTCACTCCCAGCGCCAGTAAAAATCACAACGCCTACAGAGTCGTCATCTCTGGCCATATTAAATGCATCTTGCAATTCGAAAAGCGTTTGAGGTCTGAATGCATTTCGCACCTCTGGACGATTAATAGTGATTTTGGCAATGCCTTCTGCACTTTCATACGTGATATCTCCGAAGGAACCACTAGAAATCCAGGCAGGGATCTGCCTGCTGCCAGGCTCGGCTTTTATAGGCTTGCTCACAAGACGATAGCCTAGAGGCGTGTTGCAAGTGAAGCGAGCCAATCTTTTTGACCCCATGCTCGCGCGTGAGCAGATTCACCAGGCCCTAGCCGGAACTGGTCCAGCAGTGTTGATCTCCTCAAGTGCCAAATTTGATCCTGAGAACGAAAGCTTCAAATCGTTGCTTAATCAAAAATCACAAGGCGCCGAGCAAATAGCGGTTTTGATTGAAACTAGTGGCAGCAGTGGAACCCCGAAATTAGTAGCCCTTAGTGCCCAAGCGATCAATTATTCTGCGAAAGTTACAAACCAATTTTTAGGAGCTGAAATTGGTGACCGTTGGTCCCTAACTTTGCCGCTAAACCATATTGCTGGAATAAATCAATTAACTCGCTCTATTGATTTAAAAACATCTCCAGCACCTAGTGATGGAGAAGGAGCACAGTTTATTTCTGTAGTCCCCACACAATTACATCGAGCCATCCAAAATAAAGATTCCTTTTTTAACAATTTACTTGCAGCAAAGAAAGTTTTAGTTGGTGGTGCACCTATTTCTGAAAAACTAATTCATGAAGCACGTGAATCCGGAATCTCAATTGTCACAAGTTATGGAATGACCGAGATGAGCGGTGGTTGTGTTTACAACTCACTGCCTCTGCCTGGAGTAGAAATTCGAATTGATGACAATGGATTAATTAATTTAAAAGGACCCATGATCGCTAACTCTTATCTAGGTGATCCAGAAGTAACAAAAAAGCATTTCCAAGGAGAGTGGTTTGTTACATCAGATGTTGGCCAACTAGTTAATGGTGAACTAAAAATTATTGGTCGTAGTGATGATTTAATAATTAGTGGAGGAGAAAAAATTTCAGCAGTAAAAGTGGAGTCTCTCATTCGTTCTCATTACCCCGATTTAGAAATTATTGTCATAGGAATATCGGATATCGAATGGGGACAAGCGTTAAGAGTTGTCGTTGCGGGAGAGAATCGTGGGTTGACTCTTTCGCAGATTCGCGACATCGTAGGAGTACAGATTGGACGTTTTGCAGCTCCACGTTCGCTTCTGTATCTTGAACAGATGCCGATGATCGGAATTGGCAAACCAGATTTAGTACTTTTAAGAAGTGCTCAAGCTACTGAGGAGATTTAAGTGGCAAATGCAAGTGAGTGGATTCAAGGAGCAAGACCTAAAACGCTTCCAGCGGCAGTTGCTCCAGTTCTAGTTGGAACAGCACTTGCATTCCCAAATCCAAATTACTTAAACGCCTTTTTGGCTTTAATAGTTAGTTTGGCTTTACAAATTGGTGTTAATTTTGCAAATGATTACTCAGATGGAATTAGAGGAACTGATACTGAACGCGTTGGTCCGCTTCGACTTGTAGGAAGTGGTTTGGCACAAGCAATCGCAGTTCGCAATACGGCATTTGGCTGCTTTTCAGTTGCTGCGATTGTTGGACTAATTCTGTCTTACCGCTCATCTCTCTGGTTAATTTTGATTGGCGCACTGGCTATTGCAGCTGCTTGGGGATACACCGGTGGGAATAATCCTTATGGATACCGTGCACTGGGTGAAGTCTCAGTTTTCTTATTTTTTGGAGTAGTGGCAGTTCTTGGTACTTATTATGTACAAAGCCAAGGAATTACTTTCTTGGCACTTTGCGCATCATTTCCGATTGGCGCTTTTGCATGTGCAATTTTAGTAATGAATAATTTACGTGATCGCGCAAAGGACTTAGAGGTTGGAAAGCGGACTCTCTCGGTTGTTATCGGTGACCGTGCCACTCGAATTCTTTATGTTTCGCTATTAATGGGGGGCGGGTTGATCGGGGCACTTACTGCCATCTCAAGGCCCTGGGCTCTGCTAACTATTGTGACGCTACCTGTAAGTATTTCGCTAGCGGCGAATGTGTTGAAGGGTGCCGGCGGACGAGATTTGATTCCGTTACTTCAGCGCACAGCTCTCGTTCAACTTCTATTCGCATTTATATATTCGGTGGGACTCGCGATTAGTGCGTAAGATGTACCCATGACCCGCTTGCTCCCACTAATTCTGATTTTGGCCATCAGTATTTATGCGTTTGTAGATTGTGCGCGCACTCCTCAAGAATCAATTCAAAAACTTCCAAAATGGGCTTGGATTCTTGCAATTTTGATTGCGCCTTTTGCAATTGGTGGAATTGCGTGGCTATTAATTGGTAGAAGTCGCGGATTAGGCGGACCAAAAGGTGGACGTAAAAAAATTATCCCACCAGATGATGATCCAGATTTCTTAAGGAACCTCTAAAAGCTTTTTATAAGCCAGAGTAAGTGTGACGTCCTGCTCCCCAGATGTTTACATAGACGTAGTTGAATAAGAAAGTTGAGCCGGCAAATAAACATAACCATGCAGCTCGCTTGCCTTTCCAACCCGCAGTGACTCGTGCATGTAAATAAGCTGCGTAAGCAACCCAGGTAATGAAAGCCCAAGTTTCTTTTGGATCCCATCCCCAATACCGGCCCCAAGCAGCTTCAGCCCAAATCGCGCCGGCGATTACTGCGAATGTCCATAGCGGAAATACCAAAGCAACTAGGCGGTATGAGAGTTGATCTAAATCAGCAAGCGTTGGAAGTTGTTTTGCCCAATTTGGTCGATTCTCATTTCCATCTTCATCTTGATAGCGATCCAAAATCAAGTATGCGGCTGCAACGCAATTTGCTAGTAGAAATACTCCGCCAGAAATAATTGCAGCACAAACATGAATAACCAACCATGTTGATTTCAATGCCGGCACAAGTGGGGCACTTGGAACGTAAAGTAATGTGACTGCGGTGCCTAATGTGAGTAGAACAGCAAGTGTCACAATCAAACCGAGCCATTGAACTTTATATTTTCTTAGGGTTACTAAATATGCAAACAAAAATGCGAGAGCGCCTGTGATGGAAAATTCATACATATTTCCCCAAGGAACCCGGCCTGCAGATACACCACGAGCTACAACCCCAGCAGATAAGAAAATAAATCCCAGAATTGATAATGCGATTCCAATTCGACCAGCTTTTGTATATTTCAAACTTTTGGGATTTGAAGCATCGAGTTCTTGCGGTTCTACACGAAAAGACCAAGCTGTTTGAAATGCGAAGGCGATGAATGCAATAAAAATAATACCCATTGAGCTATAAATAAGATCATTAGAAAGTGTTGCCCAATCAGCCTTATTCATCTTCGCCTTTCTTTTCATTTAACACTTTTACAAGTGCATCAATCTCTTGGGCCAAACCAGGAGACCTGCTGAGTCCGGCGATTTCAACAACAACCCCTGAACTAGAAGTATTCTCGCCTATAACGGTACGTATCCATATTCGCCGTCGGCGTGCAAAAAGTGAGATTAGCAACCCCAATAGTGCAAAAATTGCTCCTAGCAGTGCAAATGGTTTGCCAGGGTCGCGCACAATTTGCAGATTGACCCACTTGGTAACTCCATCAAAAGTTATAGTCCCTATGCTCTGGGAAATTCCAGAACTGCCCGGAATTTTCCAAACTTCTCCAGGAGCTAGTGATTGCAATCCAACTCTCTGCATATTCTCAGTCTTGATTCGATAAACCGATTGTGGCACTCCTGAATCCAATCCCAAATCACCGAGCCACGCCGCCATCAGCAACCTAGGATTTAACGCTTCTGGATACGAAGAAAACCCTCCCCTGACTTTATCCCGCTCGGCAGTTGGTAAAAATGAACCAACAATTCCTAATTGAGTTGGAGTTAAGTCTGGAACTTTTATCGCACCAATTGAACTCAAATTACCGTCTTGCGGTAAAAAAGGAATTGCACCACTTAAAACAATATTTTCACTCTTGTCTCTTACCGTAACTTTGGGTGAGAAACCATTTGCTTGCAAATAGATACGAGTTGATCCAAAAGTTAGCGGCTTATTAACTTTAACTTCGGCTCGGCGGGAATTTGATTTACCACTTTCAGTTATATCAACAATTAAGGAATAGTCACGCGGAGCATTTGTGATTGGATCATAAGCAGCCGTGAATCTCACTACTTTTATAGTTACTGGAGGAAAATCAGATAACCTAAAAAATCTTCCTGCAGATAATGTGTCATAACTAGTAGCAACGTTTGTAAAACTTTCACCTTCATTCACGATTGCGCTGCCACGCATGCCACCAAGTGATCCGACCGAAACTCCGATCAAAATTCCAATCAGAGAAAGGTGAAAGAGTAAATTCCCACTCTCTCTTATAAAACCTTTTTCCACAGCAACTGAATCTTCGCAATCTCTTATGCGATACCTGCGTTTACTTAAGTGAGACCGTGCAATACCTAAAATTTCATCGGCACTCTTAGGACTTTCAAATTTTCTAAACTCTTCCAGTCTGAATAAATTTTTTGGAGTGAGCGGGGGCAAGGCATTTATATTTTTGAAATGTTCCCATGTTCTTGGTAAGACACATCCGATTAACGATATGAAAAGCAAAAGATAAATAGCGCTAAACCATGTTGATGAATAAAGATCAAATAATGATAATTTATCGAAAACTTTTGCCAAAGTTGGATCATTAACAAAATACTGTTGCACCCGAGTTGGATCCTGATTTCGTTGTGGAATTATTGATCCAGGAATGGACGCTACACCTAAGAGAAGTAATAAAATTAATGCGGTTCGCATACTTGTTAATTGGCGCCACAACCAACGCAATAAACCAACAGTTCCTAATTCAGGTGTTTTAATCTCGTAACTCATTAGAGTGCCGTCACAAACGCTGATGAAAAGCCTTGTAACCAAATCACAATATCAACCCAAATACCAGTTATTTGTGCAAGCCCCAAGAGAATTAGCAATGTCCCACCAATTCGGGTAATTATTTTTGGGGAAATTTTGCGATAAATCTTCATACTGCGCTCGATGCCAAACCCGGCAATCAAAAATGGAATTCCCAAACCTATGCAATAGCCAAGTGAGAGAAAAGCTCCGCGTACTGCGGATGATTCAGAAAACGCCAATGTCTGAACCGCGGCCAATGTTGGACCAATACAAGGCGTCCATCCGATAGCAAATAAAACACCTAGAAATGGTGCCCCGGCCATTCCCCAAGTTGTGACAATTTTTGGGCGCCACTGCTTTTGATTTGGTAATGCTCCGAGAAAAGCTAGCCCCATTAAAACTGTAAACACGCCTAATACCTTTGTAACCAAACTTTGTTGTTCCAACAAAACACTTCCGGCTCCACCAAAAAGCGCACCATAGGAGATAAAAACCGTACTGAATCCCAAAATGAACAAAATGGTTCCCCAGAGAATTCGGCCACGTGCCGCCTTCGCGGTTAGTTCAAGTCCAGTTAAGCCAGTTATATATGAAAGATATGCCGGTACTAATGGCAGTACACAAGGCGAAAGAAAAGCCACTAGCCCAGCGACAATCGAAATCGGAAATGAGAGTAAAACTGATCCATTCAAAACTTGTTCGGTTAATGAAGATGCAACAGCAATCATTTAGCACTCTCGCTATCTATCTTTTCAATCAGATTAGATAGAGACGCAATCGTGATTGCACCTGAAATTCTTGCAGCTACTTTTCTATTTTTATCTAAAATTATTGTAGTTGGAATAGAGGTAACAGGTAATGATTTTCTAAATCCCAAAAGAATTTCATCATCAGCGATGGTTGGAAATGTAATCTTAAATCTACGCGTAAAAGCTAACGCAGAATCTTTTGAATCTCTGGTTAAAATCCCAATAAATTGAGTGACCGGATACTTTTCAGAAATTGCCTGTAGTGCAGGCGCTTCTGCGCGACATGGAGAGCACCAAGAGGCCCACACATTTATAACTGTGATTTTTCCTTTTTCGATAGAAGTTTTTTCTCCTAAAAGTGATTCTCCGTTGATCTCTGGCGCAAAAGATCGATTTTCCTTTGCTACAAAGGTGACAACACCATCGCCAGCAACAAAGGATTCTTCACTAACTGAAGTACCACCAGATCCACAGCCTGAAAAAATTAAAGAACTTAGAACTAACGCTGAAATTGAGAATCTAGTTTTCACTTCTGCTTAGGAGGAAGTAAATGTCTAGCAGGTTCACAATATTCAACATCCTCAATCACCCCATCACTATTAAAAACAAAGGTTGTGATTGACGCAAGCGAGCACTCTCTTTTACGTGGGTCATGTATTAAAGATTTTCCTTCTACATGTGATCGCACGATCCAAATTGGAAGTTGATGGGAAACGCAAACAGCTTCTGCACCAATTGCACTATCGCGCGCAAAATAAATTGCAGACATCATTCTTTCAATCTGTTCTTTGTATGGCTCTCCCCAAGATGGACGCCATGGATTCCATAAATAACGCCATGTTGATGGACGACGCAAAACTCCATCTCCAACTGAAAAAGGTTTTCCTTCGAAAACATTTGCGGCTTCAATTAATCGTGGATCAGTAGTAATCGAAATTCCATGCGCGGCGACGATCGGTGCTGCTGTTTCTTGCGCTCGCTCTAAGGGTGAAACATGTATCGCCCGAATCGGTCGATCTTTGGACCAGAGCGCAACAGCTTCAGCCATTTGAACGCCTCGGGTGGATAGGTGCCAATTTGGCTGGCGCCCGTACAAGACTTTATTTGGGTTTTCGACTTCACCGTGGCGAAGCACATGTACCCGAGTTTTCATGAGGGAAATCATAGTGAGGTCGGGATTGGGGTAGCGTTGGCAAGTTATGTCACCTCAACCCACCCACTCGCACCCGACCAGATCACTGGCGCAGGAACTCCGGTCGCGCGACGATGAGCAATTGAGGCTGCTTCTAGCCGCAAGAGGCGATCTTTTGTCGCCACTACCTACTGATATTTCGGCTCTGGCATCTCGCGCCAGTGCTCCTCCAAGTATTTCCAGAGCATTAGATTCGCTTAACCTTTGGGAGATTCAAGTTCTTGAAGCTCTAGTCGCACTACCTGAGCCAATCACAATTGAAGCAATTGTTGCTGCAACATCAGAAGATGCCAAAGTAGTTATTGAAAAACTTATTGCACTAGCGCTGATTTTCCCAGATGAGGACCAATTAATAATTCTCAACGCGATACGTGATTCAGTTGGAAATGAACCAACGGGACTTGGACCTGTACTTGGATTGCTAAGTGCAAAAGCAATAAAGAAAATTAAAGACGCACCAGAAAATGCGCGCACAGTTCTTGATCGCTTAACTTGGGGACCACCTAGAGGCAGTGTTTCAGATATTAAAAAACCAGGAGTCGCTATCAAGTGGTTGCTTGATAATGATCTGCTACTCGCTGTAGATAGCAAAACAGTTGTGCTTCCAAGAGAGATTGGAATGCATCTTCGAGGCGGAAAAATTCATCGGGAACTTCAAAATCAACCTACTGATTATCGCGGTCGTGAATTTTCTCAAAGTGAAATTGATAAAAGTGCCGTGGGTGCAATTATTACTTTGTTACATCAAATTGAAGAGTTAATGAAGTTTTGGTCAGGTGAGCCACCAGCAATTCTCAGGTCTGGTGGAATTGGTGTTAGAGAAGTAAAGAAGGCAGCCGATGCACTTGGCGTAGAAGAAAATTATCTAATTTTTATTGCTGAACTTTCTTACATTTGTGGTCTTGTTACAGTTGACCGAGAAGAAGAATTGCTCCCAACATCTGCATTTGATCTTTGGTTGAATTCAACACACGATGAACGTTGGCAACTGATAGTTAATGGCTGGTTAACAACATCGAGAGTAAGCGGATTAGTTGGAAAAAGTGAAGCAAGGTATATCTCTGCACTTGGTCCAGAGATTGATAGAGCTGCAGCTGCAAACTTGCGTG
>CAYZBP010000031.1:0-8226 GCA_964476715.1 uncultured Bifidobacterium sp.
CCACCAAAGACCTCACCCGAGAGTTTTAGTAGGACTCTCGAGTAGGTCATGGTCAATATTCTCTTACTGTCCTACGCGAAAACGGAAGAAGGCGCTCACATTTGTGCCAGCTTCTTCTAGGACCTGAGCAACGCTCTTCTTTGAATCCTTCGCAAATGCTTGCTCGATCAAGGAAACTTCCTTGATAAAGCCAGTTACGCGACCTTCAACGACCTTAGCAAGTGATGCTTCTGGCTTACCTTCGTTGCGAGCGGTCTCTTCAGCAATGCGACGTTCGCTTTCAATTAAATCTGCAGGAACATCTTCACGCTTAACGTAAGAAGGTGCAAAAGCTGCGATGTGCTGAGCAACATCTTTACCAATTGCATTCTCTTTTGTTAATTGAACAAGAACTCCAACTTGAGCTGGAAGATCAGGGCTAGTGCGGTGTAAGTAAACTGAAACTGGCCCACCTTTAAGTACACCAATGCGACGCAAGACGATCTTCTCACCCAAGGTTGCATTAGCTTCGTCAATATGTGCCTGAACAGTTTTTCCGCCACCAAAATCACTTGCAAGAAATGCTTCTAACTCAGTTGTTGATGAAGCGCTCAACTTAGCCAAAATTTCATTTCCTAATTCTTGGAAACGTTCGCCCTTTGCAACGAAATCGGTTTCGCAGTTCAACTCTAAGATCACGCCAGCATCACCTGAAACAGATGCGCTAACTAAACCATTTGAAGTTGTGCGACCTTCGCGCTTGGTAACACCTTTTTGTCCTTTAACGCGGATGATCTCAACAGCTTTGTCGAAATCTCCACCAGACTCATCAAGTGCATTTTTACAATCCATCATTCCTGCAGCAGTTAGTTCGCGCAGGCGCTTTACATCAGATGCGGTATACGACATTTACTAAGCCTCCACGGTTGGTGCAACTTCAGCGGCTACAACTGGTTGTGCAACTGCGGCCTCAAGTTCTGCAGTAGCTGAAGCGGCGAGCGCTTCTGCTTGAGCTGCCGCTGCTGCATCTTCTTTAGCTTTTGCAGCACCTGAACGAGCTTGCAAACCAGCAGCAATTGCATCTGCAATTACCCGAGTTAACAATGCAACTGAACGAATAGCGTCATCATTTCCTGGAATTCCATAATCAACTTCATCTGGATCGCAGTTTGTATCAAGGATTCCGATAACTGGGATTCCAAGTTTCTTTGCTTCTGCAACCGCTAAATGCTCTTTCTTGGTATCAACAACCCAGATAGCACTTGGAAGTTTGGTCATGTTACGAATTCCGTCGAGGTTTTTCTTTAACTTATCTTTTTCGCGGCGTTGCATCAGAAGTTCTTTTTTGGTGCGACCTTGATCGGTGCTTCCCTCAAGTCCTTCGAGTTCTTTCAAACGTTGAATACGTTTCGCCACAGTGTTGAAGTTGGTCAACATTCCACCGAGCCAACGCTCTGTTACTGATGGCATTCCAACGCGAGCAGCTTGAGCCAAGATTGGCTCCTGTGCTTGCTTCTTAGTTCCTACGAAAAGAACGTGACCGCCACGTGTGACAGTCTCCTTTACGAACTCATAGGCTGAATCGATCATTCCAAGTGATTGTTGGATATCGATGATGTAGATGCCATTGCGTTCGGTGAATATGTAACGCTTCATCTTTGGATTCCAACGACGGGTTTGATGTCCAAAATGGACTCCGCTGTCGAGGAGTTCTCTCATGGTGACAACCGACATGGTTGCGCACTCCTTTCGCACAACTCAAAGTTGTGCTCTCGGTTTACGGTAAGTGGCAATTTGCCGGGCTTACCCCTGGTGGCTGGTCATCTGCTGCACTCAACTCACTGCTTTTGGCGGTGGGATTTAATGCAGACCGAGTAGATGAAGTTCAACCACGCGAAGTCACTTAATTGCTTAAGTGCTGAACCGAATCCTACCTGACCCACAGGACCCCAATTTCCCCACGTTTTCCCTGCTCAGCGCCTTAATCATGGGCTTTTTGGCAGAGTCCCTTCATATGAAACGACTGAACCCGGTGAAAATCTGCCTTGCCCTACTGCTTGCATTACTTCCCACTGTTTCCGCAGAGGCCACTCCAAATAACGAACGGTGGGTTGGTCCACTAACTGGCAAACTGATTGCGGTGCGCACCTTTGATGGAGCTGCCTATCGTGCAAATCATTACGGTCGCGCTCATCTTGGAGTTGATCTCTTGTCTGAAGTTGGTGCACAAGTCTTCGCGCCAACCGATGGTGTTGTTGCATATGTGGGTGTGGTTAATTCAATTCCAATAGTTGTGATTGCACATGCAAATCATGGGGCTACTGGAAAAGGATTAAGAACAACTTATCTACCAGTTGAAAGTGAGCTGATGGTTGGGGATCTTGTCCGTAAGGCAGACCCAATCGGCAATATTGCATCCGAGCAACATTTTTTTGGAAGGACAGTTTTACATTGGGGTGAGCGGTTAAATGGTGAATATAAAAATCCTTTACGGCGGTTAGGCGCCCCGGTAATTTTGCCGCGTTTGTCTTAAACTAAGTGAATGTCTACTCAACCGGTATCACTAACTTCACTTGAAGAAGTTGTTACCCGGGCAAAATCATTAATGGGTGGAGAGCGCAAAATTGTTGGCTTGATTGGAAAACCTGGTGCCGGGAAATCAACTTTGTCAGCACAATTAATTGAGCAACTCGGTGATCAAGCTGCAATCTTAAATATGGATGGTTACCACTTAAGCAATTTAGCTTTACGTGAATTAGATCGAGCAGATCGAAAAGGTGCACCTGACACTTTTGACGCACTTGGGTTTACTGAAATTTTAAAAAGAGTAAAACAAGACACTGATCAAGATATTTTCTTTCCAGTATTTGATCGGGCCATAGAAGAATCTATTGCGGCTCAAGGCGTTATCGCACCATCAGTTAAATTGGTAATAACAGAAGGAAATTACTTGCTGTACAACGAAAATAATTGGGGTGGAGTCAAAAAACTACTTGATGAAAGTTGGTTCATCGAAGTTGATGAAAACCTTAGAATCGAAAGATTAGTTAATCGCCACCACAAATTTGGTAAAAGTAAAGCAGATGCACACTCCTGGGCAACTGGTAGTGATGAAAATAATGCAAAAATCGTTGCGCAAACTCGCGAATTGGCAGATGTAATTATTAATTTAAGTTAAGCACGTGGATGTGCTTGTTGGTAAGCGCTTCGCAATCGATCTTCTGAAACATGTGTGTAAATCTGAGTAGTTGCCAATGAGGCGTGACCTAACAACTCTTGTACTGCGCGTAAATCTGCGCCGCGCTCAAGTAGATGAGTCGCAGCGCTATGACGCAAACCATGCGGACCCATCTTCGGAGATCCGGGCAATGCTTCCAACGCTTTGTAAACAACTTCGCGAACTGTTCGTGGATCAATTCGTTTCCCGCGTGAACCTAAGAAAAGTGCTGACCCTGAAGTGCTCCCAGTTAAAGCAGGACGAGCGTCCTTAATCCACTTATCAATTGCTAACAACGCAGGTGCTCCAATCGGACAGGTGCGCTCTTTTCTGCCTTTTCCAAAAACTCGCACTGTGTTTCGATTTCGATCGATATCTGCCAGATCCATGCCACACGCTTCCGATACTCGAATTCCTGTTGCATAAAGCAATTCAACTAATGCGATATTTCGAAGTGCCAGTGGAGTTTGTTCCTCTCCTGCAGCTAATTCAAGTGAATCAAAAACTTCCGTGGCTTCGGCAATAGTTAATACGTGAGGAAGTGTGCGATGGCCTCTTGGAGTAGCTAAGCGATCGCCCACATCGGTTGGCAAAATCCCTTTACGTGCCGCCCATGCAGTGAATGTTCTTACTGAAACTGCGCGACGTGAAATTGTGGTTCGGGCCCCACCTTTACTTTGTTGATTTGCTAGCCAAGAACGAATTATCGCTAACGTTAAAGCACTTGGTTCGGTAACTTTCATGCGCTCTGCATGTTCAGCAAGGGATGTTAAGTCACCGATGTAAGCCCGAATAGTGTGCTCTGAAAGATTTCTTTGAGAACGTAAATGTTCCTCATATTGCGCAAATAGGTCAGCAAAGGCTTCGCTCACCATCTCTGACATATGTAAAGGTTACTCGGGTTTAATCCCTTGACGTAGTAAGCCATAAGTAACCGCATCTTCTAATGCCATTTCAGAGGCTGCAATAACATTTTCATGAACGCCCAAAGTCGTCCATTCCGCTTTTCCATCACTTGTTTGCACGAGAACTCGAGTTACCGCTCCAGTACCAAGGCGACCTTCCAAAATACGGACTTTGTAATCAGTTAATTCGAGTACGGCAAGTTCTGGGTAAATACTCTCAAGGCCAGTGCGAAGTGCACGATCAATCGCGTTTACCGGTCCATTACCAGTGCCAGTTGCCTCATAACTTTTACCGCGTGCGGTTATCTTTACCGAAGCTCGGCTGGTGACAACACCATTCGCGCTTTTATCTACAGTAGTTGACCACTCATCAACTGTGAAGAAATGCAACTTTGCACCCGAGATTTCTGCGCGCAATAAAAGTTCAAAGGATGCATCAGCGGCCTCAAAGGTGTAACCATGTGACTCTAAATCTTTTACCCGATCAACAACGCGACCCAAAACTTCACGGTCAGGTCCAATATCAATTCCAAGTTCTTGGCTCTTTAATTCAATAGAAGCGCGGCCAGCCATGTCAGATACCAACATTCGCATGTCATTTCCAACTTCTGCTGGATCTGTGTGTTGGTAAAGAGCGGGATCTACCTTAATTGCACTTGCATGTAATCCAGCCTTGTGTGCGAATGCTGATAGACCAACATATGGCTGACGGGTACTAGGTGCGATATTTGTTACTTCAGCGACCGCATGTGAAATTCTAAATGCTTCCTTTAGTGAACCTACAGGCAACACTTTTTTGCCAAGCTTTAACTCAAGATTTGCAATTATTGTTACTAAATCTGCATTTCCGGTTCGCTCACCATATCCATTTAAAGTTCCTTGCACGTGAGTTGCACCAGCACTGATCGCTGCAAGAGAGTTTGCAACTGCGCATCCAGCATCGTTGTGGCAATGAATACCAATTCGTGCTGAAGTGACTCCAATAATCTCATTAACTATTTCACTAATCTCATCAGGAAGCGCACCACCATTTGTGTCGCAAAGAGCCACGACTTCTGCTCCTGCGGCCATCGAAGTTTGGATAACTTCAAGTGCATACGCCTTGTTGGATCGATAACCATCGAAGAAATGTTCTGCGTCTAGAAATACGCGTCTTCCATGATTTTTTAAATGTGTAATTGTGTCGCGAATCATCGCTAAGTTTTCTTGTAGATCAGTTTTTAAAGCAAGGTCTACGTGCACATCATGAGATTTCGCAACAAGTGTGACAATCGGTGCTTGCGAATCTAGCAGTGCGGTAACTTGTGCATCATCTCCGGCTTTTACAAGTGGTCGGCGAGTGGCACCAAAAGCTACAAATTGGGCATTTTTAAATTTGATCTCTTTAGCAACACGAGCAAAAAATTCAGTATCTTTTGGATTCGCTCCAGGCCAACCACCTTCAATAAATCCAACTCCCAAATCATCAAGGTGTTTGGCAATGGTCAACTTATCTTGGACAGAAAGATTTAAACCTTCTTGCTGTGCGCCATCGCGCAAGGTTGTGTCATAAACATGAAAAGCTTCTGAGGTAGGGCTCATGAGATGACTTTGCTCATCCAACCGTGGGTATCTGCTTCGGAACCATGTTGGATTCCTAGTAAGCGCTCACGCAAGGCCAAAGTTATTGGGCCAGGTTGACCATCACCGATCTGCCAATTTCCATTCGCACTCTTGGCTTCACCAATACCGGTGATTACAGCTGCAGTTCCGCAAGCAAAAGTTTCAGAAATCTCACCACTTGCAGCACCTGATCGCCAGTCCTCAACACTGATCATCGCTTCTTCTACTTTATAGCCAAGGTCATCTGCAACAGTAAGCAAGGAATCGCGAGTAATTCCAGGAAGCAACGTGCCAGTAAGTGATGGCGTAACTATGCGGGCGTCTTTACCTTTTCCTTTAACAAAAAAAAGGTTCATTCCGCCCATCTCTTCAATCCATTTGCGCTCTACTGCATCAAGCCAAACAACTTGATCGCAACCTTCTTTTGCGGCTGCACGTTGAGCTAATAATGAAGCAGCGTAATTACCGCCGCATTTTGCTTCGCCAGTTCCACCTTTTGATGCACGTACATACTCATTCGAAATCCACACCGAGACTGGTTTAGCTGCATTGAAATACGCAGCTGCCGGCGTGGCAATAATCAAAAATGTTGCTTTGCTTGATGGACGAACTCCTAAACCAACTTCACTTGCAATCATAAATGGGCGAATGTAAAGCGACTCCCCTGGATTATTAGGAACCCATCCAGCATCAGCTTTTACTAACGCTTCAACTGCAGCAACAAAATCTTTAACTGGAAGTTCAGGTAATGCAATACGTGCAGCACTGCGCGCAAATCTTTCTGCATTTGCCTCGGGGCGGAATAAAGAGATCGCACCATCTGGTTGGCGATATGCCTTCATGCCTTCAAATATCTCTTGACCGTAATGAAAAACCATTGTTGCTGGATCTAAAGTAAGTGGCGCATATGCTGTTAAACGTGCGTCATGCCAACCTTTTTCTTCAGTCCATTCTGCAATAAACATATTGTCGGTGAAGAACTTTCCAAACCCAGGTTGAGCCACTCGCGCAACACGTTCTGCATCGGCCACCGGATTAGGGTTTGGATTTATCGTGATTTGCATGAGCTCTCCTTTTTTTATCACTATCAGGCAAGTGCTGCAGTGATTGCATCACCAATCTGTGAAGTAGATCGATCCGAGCTTCGAGATTTCAAATCTGCCGCTACGGCTGCTTCTACTTTTGCCCCTGCTTCTGCATATCCAAGATGATTTAACAACATAGCAACTGAGAGAATCGTTGCTGTTGGATCTGCGATTCCTTTACCCGCAATATCCGGAGCAGTTCCATGCACTGGCTCAAACATTGAAGGAAATGCCCCAGTTGGATTGATATTTCCACTCGCTGCTAATCCAATTCCGCCACATACGGCAGCTGCAATATCAGTCAAGATGTCACCAAATAAATTGTCAGTGACTACAACATCAAATCTGCCTGGGTTCGAGACAAAAAACATTGAAGCGGCATCAACATGGATGTAATCAGTTGAAATGCCAGGATATTCTTTAGCAACTTCATTAAATGTCCGAGTCCATAATGAACCAGCACGAACTAAAACGTTATTTTTGTGAACCAAAGTTAATTTCTTGCGATTTCTAGTTCCAGCTAATTCAAATGCGTAACGAATAGTGCGTTCTACGCCATGGCGAGTATTAAGACTCTCTTCAGTAGCAATTTCCTGAGCAGTACCTTCTGCTAAAACTCCACCTGCTCCTACGTAAGGTCCTTGAGTTCCTTCCCGCACGACCACAAAGTCAATCTCATCTTTAGTTGCAAGAGGTGATTGAACATTTGGATATAGGCGAGCAGGACGCAAATTTATGTAATGATCAAATGCAAAACGGATTTTTAATAAAATTCCACGTTCAAGAATTCCACTAGGCACAGATGGATCTCCAATTGCGCCTAATAAAATCACATCACATTTTGCAAGATCTGACATCACGCTTTCTGGCAAAACTTCGCCAGTGCGGTGCCACAATCCAGCACCAAGATCAAAATTATGACGTTCAAATGAAACGCCAATTTGGGTTCCGATTTTGTCTAGGACTTTCAATCCCTCAGCAACAACTTCAGGTCCAATTCCGTCGCCACCGATTACTCCTAATTTGATCTGTTTCATGGCAACTACACCAATGTCACAAATCTGGCTTTTGCATCAGTTTCTTTTGCAACTTTTGCTAACAAATCTGCAGGAATCGCTGAATCAACTGTAAGTACCATCAATGCTTCGCCGCCGCGCTCATCACGAGCAACTTGCATTCCAGCGATGTTGATTTTCAATGCGCCAAGTGCGTTTCCAACTGCGCCAACTACACCTGGACGGTCGGTATAGCGCAAGAACAACAAGTTCTCAGCGGTTGCAAGATCTAGATCGTAATTATCAATTTTGATAATTTTCTCAACACGGCGAATTCCCATCAAAGTTCCACTGATAGAAACTCGGCTTCCATCTGCAAGTGCGCCACATACCTCAACCATGTTGCGATGATCTGGGCTATCTGTATTTGTAGTGACAGTTGC
>CAYZBP010000032.1:0-7965 GCA_964476715.1 uncultured Bifidobacterium sp.
TGTACATGCGCTATGCAGAAAGACAAGGTTGGAAAACTGAGTTAATTGATGCAACTGAAAGTGATCTTGGTGGATATAAAGATGTGTCGGTTGCTGTTAAGGCAAAAGGAGTTGCCGAGCCAGGTCGCGCTCCATTTGCCAGATTAAAATTTGAAGGTGGCGTTCACCGGGTACAAAGAGTTCCCGAGACTGAATCCGCCGGCCGTATTCACACTTCAGCTGCAGGCGTCTTAATTCTTCCGGAAGCAGACGAAGTAGATGTTGAATTAAATATGAATGACGTTCGAGTAGATGTTTATCGCTCTAGCGGTCCTGGAGGGCAGAGCGTTAACACAACTGACAGTGCGGTTCGTTTAACACATGTTCCAACAGGAATTGTTGTTTCTTGCCAAAATGAAAAATCACAATTGCAAAATAAGGAATCAGCTCTTCGAATTTTACGAGCTCGTTTGTTGTCGGCCGCACAAGAAGCACAAGATGAATTGGATGCAGCGCAGCGAAAGAGTCAAGTAAGAACTGTCGATAGAAGTGAGCGAATTCGTACTTATAACTACCCTGAAAATCGTTTGAGTGATCACCGAATCAATTTCAAATCAAACAATCTGGAGTCGGTACTTGATGGCGACTTAGAGCCAGTTATTCAGGCATTAATTGATGCAGATAAAGCAGCTCGACTAACCGCTTCTGAGTAACTAAATAAAAATGGCGCAGATAAAGCAACTTTTGTTGGAAGCTGAAACAATCCTCGCTTCGGCAAATATTGAAAACCCTAAATTAGATGCTCAACTATTACTTTCGGAACTCTTGCAGATTTCACGGACTGAATTGCTCCTAAAATCTGAGATAACTCTTGAACAAGCCACGATTTTTAATGAGCAAATACAGCAAAGATGTAATCGTCGTCCAATTCAATATATAACTGGAGTGGCATATTTTCGATACCTAACTCTGCGAGTTGGTGAAGGCGTTTTGATTCCTCGTCCAGAAACTGAAGAATTAGTCAGTGGAGTTATTGAAAAAATAAATGCCGCAGATCGACCAATTACTTTAATTGATTTGGGATCCGGTTCTGGTGCAATCGCTTTAGCGGTGGCATATGAGATTCCAGATGTAAAAGTTATTGCAGTTGAAAAAAGTGATGATGCATTACTTTGGCTTAGAAAAAATAAAGATTTAATAGCACCACACGTAGAAGTTATTTCAGCTGACGTGAAAGATTTTGTTGTGGCCAAAAAAGTTGATTTTGTTACAGCCAACCCGCCATATTTACCGGATGCTGAAATGCTTCCGAAAGATGTCGAGGAATTTGAACCAGCTGCAGCACTAAGGGGTGGTGCCGATGGAATGGAAATCCCAAATCAATTCATCTTGTGTGCGGCCAGAGTGCTGAAAAATGGCGGGTACTTTGCAATTGAACATGGTGAGCAACAGGGAGAGTCAATTAAAATTGCGCTTAACCACTACTTCACCGAAGTGTTACTTCACTATGATCTAACCGGGCGTCCTCGTTGGACCAGTGCGATAAGAAATGATTTGGAGGTTAGTAATTAAATGTCAGACCGTTTACTTACATCAGATCCTCAGACAATTGTTGAAGCACTAACCCACATTCGCGCTGGTGGAGTAATCGCAATTCCAATTGAAAGCTCATACGTATTCGCTGCTGATGCATTTAACAGAAGTGCAGTTGAATCCCTCCATTTGATTAGGGATGATCCTGAAGATCAAGCGGCATCTGTCATGGTTCCAAGCATCACAAGTGTTCGAGGATTAACTGCATCATTAAGTGAGGAAGCATTACTGCTCGCTGAAAATTTTTGGCCCGGTAAATTATTTTTGCAGCTAAAAGCTAATCGATCTCTAACTTGGGATTTAGGAGATGGTGGTTCTTTAAATCAATTTATGGTTCGCGTGCCAAACAATGAGTTTGCCCTGGCTTTACTAAAGGAAACCGGACCGCTAGCAGTGGCTAATGCTGGGTTATCTGGCCGGCCAGCCTTACGCGAGCCGGGTGAGATCAATGAGGTTTTCGGAAGTGTCGTTCATTTAATTTGCGATCATGGTGCCCTTGATCTGGCTTTAGGTTCAACTGTGGTCGATGCCACAGATATCCCTCACCGCATTGTGCGTGAGGGAGAAGTAACAAATACGCAGCTCCGCGCGCTCTGTCCAACATTGGTCTAGATCCCGTTCTAGGCTATGGCCTCTACCCGCCAGGAGGATCGATGAGCTCAACTGCATCAAGTAAAGACCACGCATATTACGGTGCAAGTTATTCTGATTTAGAAGCGCAAGATCCAGAGATTGCTGCGATTTTACAATCTGAACTTGAGCGTGAACGTCATGGTCTGCAACTAATCGCAAGTGAGAATTTTACCTCTCCAGCAGTTTTAGCAGCACTTGGGTCAACTCTTTCAAATAAATATGCAGAAGGTTATCCAGGCAAAAGATATTACGGCGGTTGTGAAGAAGTAGATAAAGCAGAAACCATTGGCATTGAACGTGCAAAAACCCTTTTTGGTGCGGAGCATGCAAATTTGCAACCACATTCTGGAGCAAGTGCAAATATTGCGGTTTATCAAGCTTTCACCAAACCCGGAGACACAGTTCTGGCGATGTCTTTGCCTCACGGCGGACACTTAACCCACGGTTCAAAAGTTAATTTCTCTGGCAAATGGTTCAACGTTGAGTCCTACGGTGTTCGAGAAGATAATGAGTTGATTGATTACGACGAATTACGTGACCTTGCTATTAAACACAAACCAAAGATGATTTGTTCTGGCGCAACCGCTTATCCAAGTTTGATTGATTTCAAAACAGTTAGAGATATTTGTGATGAAGTTGGTGCAATCATGTGGGTTGACGCAGCGCACTTCATTGGTCTTGTCGCAGGTAAAGCAATTCCATCACCTGTTCCATATGCAGATGTAGTTTCATTCACAACGCACAAAGTTTTGCGTGGCCCCCGTGGTGGAATGATTCTTTCAAAAGCTCAGCATGCAGCTGCGATCGACAAATCCGTTTTCCCAGGTATGCAAGGCGGCCCAATCATGAGTGCCGTTGCAGCCAAAGCTGTAAATCTAAAAGAATGTGCAACTCCTGAATATCAAAATTATGCAAAGACTGTAATTGTAAATGCTCAAGCACTTGCAGCCGCTTTAGTCGATGAGGGAATGCGTGCAGTATCAGGTGGAACTCAAACCCACCTTGCGTTAATTGATGTGCGCGCACTTGGTGTTACCGGCAAAGAGGCAGATGAAAGATGTGGGGCTGCAGGAATTACTTTAAATAAAAATTCAATTCCATATGACCCGCTAGCACCATCTGTCACAAGTGGAATTAGAGTTGGAACTCCTTCTGTCACCACCCAAGGTATGGGAACAAAAGAGATGAAAAGAATTGCTTCACTAATTTCGAGAGCGATCACCAAGCCAGAGAGTGCGAAAGCAATTTCAGCTGAAGTAGCGCAACTTTGCAAGGCCTTTCCGGTTTACCCAGAAAACTAATGCGCGAGCATCTTTTAGTTTTATTCATAGCCGCGGCATTAACTTATCTACTGACGCCGCTTGCCGAGAAAGCCGCACTTCGATTTGGCGCTATTGCATATGTGCGAAATCGAGATGTACACACAACTCCAACACCACGATGGGGTGGATTAGCTATTTGGTTTGCGATCGCGATTGCGATTGGAATTGCAAACCAGCTTCCTTTACTGAATAAAGCATTTGCACAAACCGGACAGATCACCGGAATTGTTTTAGCTAGCGGAATTGTCTTGTTGTTAGGAATGGCCGATGATCGCTGGGGATTAGATGCAATTACTAAACTTGCCGGACAGGCTATTGCGGCCGGCGTCTTACTTCTTAATGGTGTTCAACTTCTTTGGTTACCAATTAATGGCATAACTACTCTGCCAAGTTCCTTAGGGCAGTTGTTAACAATTTTGGTGATTTTAGTTTCTATAAATGCAGTTAATTTCGTAGATGGCTTAGATGGCCTAGCTGCTGGAATTGTTGCAATTGCTGCACTCGCCTTTTTCTCTTACTCCTACCTACTGTCAGTTGTTTATAACTTTGACCGCGCCGGAGCACCTTTGCTAATTACTGCTGTCGTCGTAGGTGCTTGTATTGGATTCTTACCGCACAATTTTTATCCAGCAAGAATCTTTATGGGAGATTCTGGGTCAATGGTTTTAGGGTTGTTGCTTGGAGTCGCTGCAATAACGCTGACCGGTCAGATTGATTCGAATGCAATTTCCGCACAACAACTTGCGCCAGCTTTGCTTCCGATACTTCTGCCTTTTGGAGTTTTAGCAATTCCATTAATTGATTTAATCTTGGCAATTGTTAGAAGAACAAAAGCTGGTCGCTCTCCTTTTGCGCCAGATAAAGAACACTTGCATCACAGAATAATTATGTTAGGTCATTCGCAACGTTCGGCAACTTTTCTTTTATATCTTTGGACATTTACTTTTGCAATGCCATTGGCCGCATCTGCCTTTATTCCATGGCGTTTTACATTATTGGTTTCAATTTTTTTTATAGCTTTATCAGTTTCTTTTACAAAATATCCTTTCTTGTATCGGAAACTTAAAGTAGGAGTCTTTAAACAATTATGAAGCATTACTCGAGAACGCTCTTTAATGGGGCTGCACGGCCAGCATTAATAGTGGGAGCCCTCGCTGCAATTGTTTCGTTGATAACTTCTGGATCAAATGGTCTAAAGGGCAGCCTGCTCGCGACCTTCATAGTTTTTATTTTTTTTGCGATACATCTGTTTTTAGCAAAGGTAACTACTTACTTGGATCCAAAAATGACTTTTGTGATCATGATGCATTCTTATTTCTTAAAAGTTATTGTGATTCTGCTCTTCTTGGTCTTGGCACGAAACTTGGAGCTGGATCGAACAGTTTTTGCCCTGGTTGCGACGGCGGTTACTATTGCTTGGATAGGTGGCGAGGTAAAGGCATACTGGCGACTAGGGGGTGCTCGTGGCGACAAAAGATGAGGGTGCTTACTGGTCAATTTTTGGTTACCTGCTCTCCGGCCTGCTGATCTGGGGCGGCGTAGGCAAATTGCTCGATAATTGGGCCGGAACTGGCTTTTTCTTCCTCGGAGGCTTACTTCTCGGTATCTCCTCAGCCATTTACCTGGTTTGGGTCAGGTTTGGCCGGCAGTAGAAATTTCGCAAGATTGCGGATTTGGACATAGGGTTGGGCGTCGTTAGATCGCCCATGCGGATGATGAAAGAGATGGTCTGTCTTGAGAGTAAAGCTTGCAGAAGAGGGTTTTAATCCTCCAAGTGCCGCCGACTTTGAATTACCTCCCATTTTTGGCGATAACGCATTTACTACCAAACCTATTTTTCTAATTTTTCTTTCAGTAATTTTGATTTCAGCATTTTTCATTGCCTCATCCAGAAAAGCCGCGATCGTTCCTTCTAAATTGCAATTCGCCGGTGAAGGCATTTATTCATTTGTAAGAAATGATTTAGGTAAAGATGTAATCGGTCATGAATTCATGCGATTTGTACCGTATTTGTTCACTTTGTTTACTTTTATCTTGGTAAATAACTTATTTGGAATTATTCCACTTCTTCAATTCCCCTCAATGTCTCGAGTAAGTTTTCCATACGCCCTTGCGCTGATAACATTTTTAGTTTTCCACTACGTTGGCGTGAAGAAACACGGCATTGGTAAATACATCAAAGACATTATGTTTATGCCTGGAGTTCCAAAGGCTGCATATATTTTGATTACTCCACTTGAGTTACTCACATTCTTCCTAGTTAGACCACTGACTCTTTCCCTACGTTTATTTGCAAATATGTTTGCAGGACACCTTTTGTTGTTGGTCTTCATTCTTGGTGGCGAACATCTATTGCAAGGCGTAATCGGACTCAAATTAATTAGCCCTTTTGCATTCTCAATCGGAATCGTGCTGACCTTTTTTGAGTTTATGGTGCAGTGCTTGCAGGCGTATATATTTACCTTGTTGACCGCGCTATATATTGCTGGAGCGTTGGCCGACGAGCATTAAGCAGAGGAAAAGCAGAAAAGTAAAAAAGTAAAAAGGATGAGACGCCCGTCTTATCTAAAGTGCAAGAAAGAATGAAAGGTACAAAGATGGAAGGCACACTCAACCTGGTTGGTTTCGGTCTCGCAGCTATCGGACCCGGAATTGCAACTGGACTTATCTTCGCCGCATACATCAATGGTGTGGCACGTCAGCCTGAAGCACGCAGCATCTTGCAGCCAATTGCATTCCTTGGCTTCGCGCTTGCAGAGGCACTTGCACTATTCGGTCTGGTTCTTGCGTTCGTTCTGTAATTAGAACTGACCTGAAACCATGATCACATTAGCTGCTGGCGGTGAGATTAATCCGCTAATTCCACATACCGCTGAAATTATTGTTGGACTTGTCGCTTTTACTCTGCTCTTCTTGGTACTGCGAGCAAAAGTGGTTCCAATGTTCGAGCGTGCATTTGCAGCTCGTACTGAGGCGATCCAAGGTGGTATCGAACGCGCTGAAGCGGCACAAGTAGAAGCTGCACAAGCTTTAGCTTCATACAAGGCACAACTTGCTGATGCAAAAGGCGAAGCGCAAAAAATGCGTGAAGAAGCACGAGTTGAAGGTGCTGCGATTATCGAAGAGATGCGCACAAAGGCTCAAGATGAAGCCAACCGCATTACTGCAGCGGCTCGCTCATCTATTGAAGCCGAACGAACTCAAGCTATGAGCTCACTAATGAACGAAGTTGGCGCAATTGCAACAGCACTTGCATCAAAAATTGTCGGAGAATCTCTCGATGATCAAGTTCGTCAATCTCGCGTAGTCGATCGTTTTCTTGCAGATTTGGAAGGATCTAAGTAGTTATGAGTTTGATCATGAAGGGAAGTAGCCGTGCCTCGTTTGCGAGTGCGCGCGCGAGCTTAGATAAGCATTTGCAGGGAGCAAATAATGCTCAAGCAACTGCGATATCTGGCGACTTATTTCTAACTCTTCATGCTCTCGATTCATCGATTGCCCTTCGTCGTGGATTAACGGATCCATCAAGAAGTGGTCAAGACAAAGTAACTCTTGTTGATCAATTAGTTTCAAAACATGTGGGACCGGCAACAATTGATTTATTACATTCAATGGTCGCTTCACGTTGGTCTTCACCTGTAGATCTATCAGATGCGATTGAGTGGTTGGCAGTTGAAGCACAGGCTGCAGCAGCAGATGCTGATGGAACACTTGATCGCTTAGAAGAAGAACTTTTCCGCTTTGGAAGAATTGTTGCTGAAAACCCCGATTTACGCAGCATTCTTGCAAACCGTACAACCACAACCGGAGTCCTCAAGAGCACGTTGATTAAAGATTTACTTTCAAACAAAACTGCTCCCGCAACTCTTGCATTGATCTCTGTCCTTGTGGATCATCCACGTGGAAGAAATCTTGAATCAGGCTTAACTCATTTTGCTCAAGCAGCTTCAGGGCGTCGCAATCAAGTGATCGCACACGTTAAGAGCGCTACTGTCATGAGCGATGCGCAAGTAAGCAGATTGAGTGCTGCACTTGCTAAACAAATTGGCAGAAATGTACGAATAAATGTCGAAGTTGATAAGTCAGTCGTAGGCGGAATTTCAATTCGCTTTGCTGATGAACTTATTGATGGAACTGTTGTAAGTCGTTTAGCAGAAGCAGGTCGTAGGCTCGTAAGTTGAGTCGAAAACTAAATTAAAGAAAGCAGCAACTGTGTTTGCGCAAAGTGTGCGAGCACCTATTAGAAGGAGAAGTTGATGGCCGAGCTTACGATCCGACCAGAGGAGATTCGCGACGCGCTTGCGAAATTCGTTGCCTCATACGCCCCAGGTGCGGCTGCTCGCGATGAAATCGGAACTGTCACCGAAGCCGGCGATGGAATCGCACGTGTTGAGGGACTTCCTTCAACGATGACAAATGAACTTTTGAAATTTGAGAA
>CAYZBP010000033.1:0-7960 GCA_964476715.1 uncultured Bifidobacterium sp.
CCAGAACGTAGTGCTGATATCTGTGCGCAATATGGGGTCAATGAGCTGCCTCATCTGGAAGCACTCGCTGGATTTGCAGCAATTTTCCTAATTGTTAAACCACAAGATTTAGCTACGAGCGTTGCCGAAATCTCAGATCACATCTCTGCAGAGACTGTACTTATCAGTCTCGCAGCGGGTAAAAAAATCGCAGGTATTGAAGCTGGGCTCAAAGGCAAGAGTGTTCCAGTTATCCGAGTGATGCCAAACACACCAGCGTTGGTTGGTGAAGGCATGGCAGCAATATCTGGGGGATCCCATTGCAGTGAAAAAGATTTAGCGCTCGCCGAAAAATTACTAAATGGCACCGGCAAAGTAATTCGCGTTGAAGAAGATTTGCAAGACGCAGTAACAGCAGTAAGTGGATCCGGCCCGGCTTACTTTTTTCTAATTATTGAAGCAATGGTGGCGGCTGGAGTTAAGTTAGGTCTAACCCCTGAAGATGCACATCAGTTAAGTGTCCAAACTATTTATGGCGCTGCAACAATGTTGCGAGATTCAGGAAAAACACCATCCACTTTGCGCGAAAATGTCACTAGTCCAAATGGAACAACTGCTGCGGCGCTTAAGAGCTTAAATGAAAGCGGCTTACAGGAGATTTTTAGTGCGGCACTTTTGGCAGCGCGTGATCGTTCACGCGAATTAGCTCAGGGGTGAGCAAAGCTGAGACGAACTTTTCTTGCAGCGGCAGCCTTTTCACTGATATTTGCTCCAAACGCTGAAGCAGCAACTTTTACTCCAAAAGTAGCAGCACCATTTTTAAGTACAACAATTTCTGGCAATCAAAATGACGAGATAATTGGGATAAGTTCGACTAAAAAGAATTGGATCGTTGCAGGCAATGTCGTAGGAGATTTCTTGGGAACCACTCCTTTGAATTCTCTGGGCGGAGTTGATTCATGGGTTAGCGCTTTTGATTCTTCAGGAGTAAATGTTTGGTCGCTGCGGGTTGGAACATCAGAAGATGATGTAGCAACCGCAATCGCTGTTGACTCAAAAGAGCAGATTTGGATTGCAGGTTTGGCGCAAAGTGAGAAAAATCCAACGGCCGTAACGACTCCTGAAAGTGCTACTTCTACCGTTCAAACACAATCTAGCCAAACATCAACAGTGCAGACTTTTAACCCAGATTCAATCACTGCGCAAACGGTGAAACCAATCAGGAAAGATTTAAAGTTTATAACTGTTGCACAGGTCGATAAAAACGGCCTGCTCATAAATCGATTTGCGAATGCTATGAATAATTTTGGATATGTAACTGGAATTATTCCAGGTAGCACGGGAATTTTCTTGATTGGAATCGAGATTACCAAGTCTGGCGGTGAGCGTTCTTTTGTTCAATCACTTTCCAGTGTAGGTGAATTTGGATTTAAATTTTATTTTGGAAAATCTGCTACCACTTTGAATTCTGGAGTTTTAAACAAAGACAAAACCCTAACTTTGGTTGGCAATAGTGCAGAAACACTTGCAAAGAAATCAGTTGCTGGAAAAGTAGATGGAATTATTCTTAATGTTTCTCCTTCAGATGGCAAAATTCTAAAGATTGTGAGAAGTAATGGAGTGGGTGCAACTCGTTCTTGGAAAAGCGCCGCAGGAAATTTAACGGTAGGCGGAACTTCAAAAACTAAATCTTTGAATGAGGGTGTAATTTCTCAATTCTCAACTACTGGCTCAGTGCTTTGGAGTAAGAGATATGCGGGAGCATCAGCTGCCGTAAACAATTCGGCTGTTGTTGCTGTCCTCACCACTCAAAGTAACTCACTCCTGAAATCCAAAGCGGGAGATGTTGTGGTGTACCAATTTGATAAAAAAGGTGACCCCAAATTAGGTGGTCGCATCCCGATGAGTACTGAAATTGTCGGTTTAAGATCTCAATCAGGCCTAGGCACCTGTGTGGCAACTAAAGCCAGCGACGGCTCCTTTGTCTTAACCCAGCTGCCTTTTTAGGGCTTTAGAGCCTCAGGGTGAGTTCTCCTTAATTTAGAACTCTTCCCTCAACAGGGTAATCTCTGACCCTACTTGAAAGTAATCAATCGGTAGTTGAGAAAAGTTTCCAAGGGAGTGATTCGTGGGTTCAGTAATCAAAAAGCGTCGCAAAAGAATGGCTAAGAAGAAGCATAAAAAGTTACTAAAGCGCACCAGAATTCAAAGACGTAACGCTAAATAAACCTAGCAACCTAGTTAACTTATTGGCTTATTAAGTAAAGTCGCTTTCCCGTTGACATTTACTAAAGCGTAATCTCTGCTCTTAATTTTTATCCATGAAATTGAATTGCTTTTATCAATAGCAGCATCATTTACTAAAGTGCTTTTTTTAGCGACTAGATCTAAAGCACAAAGTCGATCTTCACATCCGTAAATAGCACTCGCTCCATTTAATGAAATCGGTGAGACTGGACTTGATGTAGGCACAAATTCAGAAATACTTCCGGGAGAAGTTAAGTCAGTCCAATGAATACGATCAGCTTTCGAAATAGTCGCAGATGATGATGCATACCAAATTGCTCGGATTGCAGAACCATCTACAGCTAAACCTAAATCAAAACCAGCAACAGGTAATTCACGTTTCCCTGCCTCGACCGTAGTGAATTGCCAGTCCTGGGGAGAAACGGTACTTCTAGTCGCGTATCGAATATCACCTTGAATCGGCTTCTTTTCTGGAGCAGCTAGCACCGAATCATAAAGTAGATGAATTTTCTTTCCAGTAGATACAGCCGCAAGATGAAAAGCTACATCGCCTTCGGTTCGGCCACCAGTGATTTTATCTCCATCGACAATTTCATAACTCCATCCAGATTTAACCTGTGTAGCACCAAGTAAAATTCCTTGTGAGTCGTCTCGATAAAAAACTTGCAAGCCTTGAGTGGTTGATGCACATGCGTTCGATACATTTACATTGCTTGCTGTCTTAGTACGAATAGCTTCACGATAATCTTGGATTACAGGCCCGTTACCATCCACTGTTTCATAACTCCATTTTTTGCCATCATAGTTTGCGTGTAATAAGTCTTTTTCCACAGTGTCTGTATAGAAAATATGTAATTTCTCTTTTTTCCCAGGATTTGTTTTACAGACAGAAAGTCTTCCACTTAAATTGCTATTTCGCTTACCTGATTTAGTGGAATCACCATCTACGATTTGTCGTTTCCAAACTTTTCCATCAAATTGATTCATAACTAAGTAACCACTTTTAGAATCAGTATAAATAAGCGTTTGTTTTCCCCTATAAATGGTGCTGGCCGTAAATTGAGCATCTGAATTTGCATCAAGAACTTTATTGGCCCAAGTATCTTCTGGAACAACTACCGAAGATATAGTTTCTTTACTTTGAAAGCCATTAGAAATCGCAGTTACTCCAAAGTAGTAAGGGAATCCAGCAGAAAGTTTTGGAATCGTAACCGGAGATTTATCTACTGTAATGATTTGATTGCCAGGATAAACTTTTATCTGGTAAGAGGTAATTTCTTGCCTAATAGCTTCTTCAGGTGGATCAAAAGATAAAGTAATTGACTTATTTCCAGAAATTGTATGAAGGTTTCGAATCTCACTTATTCTTGTTGCTGGAGTCTTTCCACGCATATCTTTTAGCATTCCAATTACTACTGGACCTGGATCATGGATCGCCTGCTGCATATCTATAGTTGAACTCATTAATCCATTGACTGCACTTTTTGGAAATAACTCATCATCTAAATGGCTAACCGATGATCCTGATTTGTACTGACTAGGTGCAAAAAGTTTTGGCTTAACACCATTATTTGCCGAAACTCCTTGTGAGCCAATCCAATAAAGTGGAGAGGTTACATAGGTTGAGAATTCAGGGAGCGTTGCAGAGAGGTCAGATAATCTACGACCGGCCTCATTTGCAACAAAACCTGCAAAAATGCTTGGTGAATCATTTGCAAAGGTTTCAAATCGATCATTAAATGTCTCTGTTGAAATAATTCCGAGTCCATGACCTAATTCATGGAGAACTGCACTTAAGAAATCAAATTGGCCAACAGCATTTTTTCCATCTGTACCGAAATACCAATTTACGTTGGATGGATTTGAATTAAAACGCGCAGTAATTTCAGCATTTAATTCATCTTGATCTCTTTTATCGCTAGCTAATGAATTTGCAAGTGCAGCGGGGTACCAAAGTTTTTTTTCTGGAGCACCAGGGAAATCTTTGAAATATCCACCCCCTTTAGGGCCACCAGGCCTGGCATTCCCGAGAATGCCTCGTTCAAGTGGTGACCAGTAAGCATCAATTGTTATTGTCACGCTGGATTCAAAAAGATATGACCAGATTTGAGTTGCGCGTAAAAATGCTTTTTTTGCGGGTTCTGGCCATTGCGTTCTAGATTCAGTAAGAAAGTTCACTTCAAACTTGGATTTCGGATCGAGATTTGCGTCATTAAAAGGAATATAAGTTGACGTCACCTTTGTCGTGGCACCGGCATACGTAACTTGTAATGGTGCAATTATTGATTGAGGTGTTAAGGCCGAAGCGGTTGGAGCTAGCGGTAGCAGCAAGGCTGCGAGCAGCCCTACAATTACAGTTATAGATTTACCCCGCTTCATGGAAAAACCGTAGCAGTATTACCGATTCTAAGAGGAGCTTGAAGTGAATTCGGAAGAATTGGCTAACGCAGGAATTAACCGGGCGGCCAAAGAACGAAAGAATCAGAGCAAAGAGCCGGAGTTAGCAGATCTACGTAGTGACTTGGCTCGGGCGCTTGGTGATTTCATCCAACAAAATTTTGCGCACAAATACGGTCCGCTAATAGGTCCGATTTCAGAAGGTGCTATTGAGAAGTTCCTGAAAGATTTTGAAGAAAACTCAACGAAAGCAAAAACAGAGTTGACCTTTGTTTTACAGGAGCTGCTTGATCGGATAATTTCGAGCAAATGAAAGCCAAAGTTACGATTTACTCTCGGCACGGATGTCATCTTTGTCATGTGATGAGAGACGAAGTTGTGCAAATCCAAAGTGATTTGGATTTCACAATTGAAATTATTTATATTGACAAAAATATTGAGTTAGAAGAAAAATACGGTGAACAAGTTCCAGTAATTATGATTAATGGAGAAATTCATGACTTTTTTAAACTTAATGAAGCGAGATTCAGGAAAGCGTTAACTTCCTAATTTATTATCGCCCGAAAGAATGTCATCTGCATCAATGATTTGATATGAATAACCTTGTTCCGTCAAAAATCTCTGTCTGTTCTGTGCAAAATCTTGATCAATAGTGTCTCGCGCAACTAATGTGTAAAAACGTGCACCTCGCCCATCAGCTTTTGGTCGAAGAATTCTGCCCAACCGCTGTGCTTCTTCTTGGCGTGATCCAAAAGCTCCAGATACCTGAATCGCAATTGTGGCTTCAGGTAGATCAATAGAGAAGTTTGCCACTTTGGAAACTACTAAAGTAGTAATTTCCCCTTCTCGAAATAATTGGAATAATGATTCCCGCTCTTTAATCGGAGTATCCCCGGTAATGACTGGCGCACCGAGAGTTTCGCCAAGTTTTGCAAGTTGATCTAGATACTGGCCAATGACTAATACTTGTTCGCCTTGGTGTTTTTCAGCTATAAATTTTGCAACATTAGTTTTAGTCAGAGTTGTTGCACATGTTCGGTAACGATGTTCTGGTTCGGCAGTTGCATAAAGAAGTCTTTCGGCATCTGTTAAATTCACGCGAACTTCAATGCATTCAGCAGGTGCTATATAACCCTGCGCTTCAATTTCTTTCCACGGAACGTCATAACGTTTTGGACCAATTAGCGAAAAGACTTCACCTTCCATGCCATCTTCGCGAACAAGTGTTGCAGTTAATCCAAGGCGCCTGCGCGATTGAATATCAGCAGTAAATCTAAAGACGGGGGCTGGAAGTAAGTGAACTTCATCATAAATGATTAATCCCCAGTCATGAGAATCAAATAAATCTAGATGTGCGTATACCCCACCTTTTTTAGTTGTTAAAACTTGATAAGTAGCAATGGTCACCGGCTTAATTTCTTTCTTAGTACCTGAATATTCGCCGATCTCATCCTCAGTCAGCGATGTCTTAAGCAGTAATTCATTCCGCCATTGCCTGGCAGCAACAGTATTTGTTACCAAAATTAAAGTTGTTGCTTTAGCGAGTGCCATAGCCGCAGCACCAACCATGGTTTTTCCAGCGCCACAAGGCAAAACAATTACACCAGAGCCTCCATGCCAAAAACCTTCAGCAGCCATTTTTTGGTAGGTACGCAACTTCCAATCTTTTTCTACTAGCGAGATTGGATGTGCTTCACCATCTACATATCCAGCCATGTCTTCAGCTGGCCAACCAAGACGCAACAAACTTTGCTTTAAACGTCCGCGCTCACTTGCAAAAACTACGACAGTTTCGGGGTCAATCCGTGGCCCAAACATCGGTGCAATTTTTTTGGCTCGTAATACTTCTTCTAAAACTGCTGCATCAGTGGAGGTAAGAATTAAGCCATGAACTGGATGTGCCTCAAGTCGCAACCGGCCATAGCGATCCATTGTCTCTGCAATATCGACAAGAAGTGCATGGGGAACTGAATAGCGCGAATAACGCAACAAAATATCAATTACAGCTTCTGCATCATGACCAGCAGCACGCGCATTCCAAAGTCCCAAATTAGTCAATCTATATGTGTGTACGTGTTCTGGTGATCTTTCTAATTCAGCAAATGGAGCAATCGCTTTTCGGCACTCATCAGCCAATAAATGGTCAATTTCTAGCAGAAGTGTTTTATCGCTCTGAACAATTAGTGGACCTTCGCTCATTATTAAGGCCTCTCAATAAGATCAGTAATCAGTGAATTTATAAAGGTAATTTGCGAGTCAATGGAATCTGCCTTAACCCATTCTCCTCGAGCGTGGGCTCCACCGCCAATTGCACCCAAACCATCAAGAGTCGGGGCACCTGCAGCGGCGGCAAAGTTTCCATCACTTACGCCACCGACAGAAACGCCAAGTAAAGTCGGCCTTCCTAATTCTGCATTTACTTTTTGTGCACGTTCAAATAATGATTGCGTTGAAGTTAATTCAAGAGGTGGACGATTAATCTGACCCGTGACAGTAATTTTTGCTTCCGGATTTTGAGGCTGCAGAGAATTAAGGGCATTTGAAATCCGCGTTAATTCAGCAGCTTTAAAGGAACGCACATCAATATCTACAGAGGCTAATGCCGGCACAGTGTTTGTGGTGCTTCCCGATGTCATAGTCGTCGGAACAACAGTTGTGCCAAACTCTGGATTTTCCATCTTGGCAATCTGAAGAATTAAGTGGGAAATTTCAGTACTAGCGTTGATTCCTTTTTCAGGTTCAAGTCCGGCATGGGCAGCCCTACCTGTGACTGTGACTTTAAAATCAGCACTGCCTTTTCTTCCGATCTTTACTGCACCATCTACAGATGCTTCGAAAACTAAAACTGCGCGGGCATTGCGTGACAAATCCTCAATTAGTTTTTTGGATGAGCGAGATCCAGTTTCTTCATCAGTAGTTGCAATTAAAGCAACAGATCCACTAACTCCACGAAGTGCATAAAGTGCTTGAATAAATCCAGCTTTCATATCAAAAACGCCAGGTCCGGTAATTCGGTTTTCTTTAACTTCCCAAATGGGCGTAAATGAATCTATTGGCCAAACTGTGTCTAGATGCGTAAGCAAAACTATTTCAGGATTTGGATCACCCCACCAAAAAACTGGACGATTCTCAATCTCACGAATTTGTGCCGGCGTATTTAGTACTTCATTTGCAATCTCTCCGGCTAACTTTGTGACGGCTTGGCATGCTGATAAATCAGAAGTCGGGGATTGGCAGCGCACTAATCTCTCTAGGTGCTCCAATACTTGCGAACTCATCAATTACCCCTTTTTCCTAAGTGCTAAGTCTGCCCTATTCGACTAAGGCGATGCCGTTT
>CAYZBP010000034.1:0-7484 GCA_964476715.1 uncultured Bifidobacterium sp.
CACATCCAATAACTCCGCCACCAAGAACGATCACACTCTTTGGAATGTAATCCAACCCGATTGCATGATCACTGGTGATAATTTTCTTACCGTCGATCGCAAGACCTGGAAGTGATTTTGCATAAGAGCCGGTAGCCAGCACCAAGTTTTTGCCGGTGTATGTCACGCCATTTACTTCTACGGTGTTAGCTGAAGTAACTTTTCCGTATCCTTCAATGAAATTAACATTTCGAGATTTAACTAAACCTTGCAATCCTTTGTATAACTTGCCAATCACACCATCTTTATAGGTGTTGACCCCGGTCATATCGATTCCGTTGAATTGAGCAAGAACTCCAAAATCTCCGGCTTCACGTGTGTTATCTGCGATTTCGCCAGCATGCAACAACGCTTTGGTTGGAATACAACCGCGGTGCAAGCAAGTGCCACCTAATTTGCCGGCCTCAATCAGTGCAACTGATAAGCCAAGTTGTGAAGCACGTAGAGCGCAGGCGTATCCGCCACTTCCGCCACCTAATACGACTAGATCAAAAACATCGGCTGCCATCTCGGCTTACCCACCTTCATATCCATCTTTAAAGTTGTATCCCTATCCTGCCAGCCTTTACCTTCAGAGCCGAATTGGGATTATTTTGTGATTTGGGCTAAACGCACGAGTGATCGGAGGGCAAAACCGACCCCTCCAACTGGCGTATAGCCGTGCGCAGCGCCCTCGTTGTAAGAAGGCCCCGCAATATCAAGGTGTAACCAAGGCAGATTTGGGGCGACGAACTCCTGTAAAAAGAGACCTGCCACTAACATTCCGCCCATCCGTTCGCCAATATTGGCTAAATCAGCAACGGGAGAATCTAGGGATGCGCGCAGTTCGGGCGGCAAAGGCATTGGCCAGAATTGTTCCCCGGCTGCATTTGCGGCAGATAAAAACTTTCCACTAAATTCAAAATCATTTGTCATGACCGCAGCGGTCTTAGTACCTAACGCGACGATTTGGGCGCCGGTCAATGTTGCAACATCAATTATTCCATTTAACTTTGGCGCAACTTCAGCCGCACGGACAAGTACATCTCCAAGAACTAATCTGCCTTCGGCATCAGGATTTAAAACTTCAACAGTCTTGCCACCGTACATAGTGATTACATCACTTGGTCTAGTTGCAGTATCGCTCACCATATTTTCGGCAAGTGGCGCCCAAGCATCAATTGAAATTGGTAATTTTAATTCAGCAATTGCAAATATCGCACCCATAACAGCAGCAGCACCACTCATATCGGATTTCATCGCTTCCATTCCTTGTGCTGGCTTTAGTGCTAAACCTCCGGTATCAAAAGTTATTCCTTTGCCAACAAATGCAAGATGTGCTTTTGCGCGAGCGGGACGATAAGTAGCCCGCACCAAACGAGGCGGATTCGCCGAACCTTGACCAACCGCTGTTATTCCACCATAGCCACCACGTTTTAATGCAACTTCATTTAGAATCTCGATTTTTACATTTGCTGGAGCTTGGGCTTTTGCTAATTTTGTAAATCGATCTGGAGTCAAATAACTAGGAGGCATGTTAATTAAATTCCGAGTGAAATTTACTTGCGTCACAATGGTCTGTGCATTTTTAATTGCATCTTTGAACTCTTTTGTAGGGCTCTTCGGGGTGTAGATCTCAATTTTGGTGAGCGGAGATTTCAAATCTTTTGAACCACTGCCACGAAAATCATGAAAGGCATATGAACCCAAAAGTGCACCTTCGGCAATCGCTTGCAAATCATCTGCATTACTTGCTGGAAGTGCAAAAGCGGCGTGAGCATGGGCATGCAATGATCGAGCGGCACTGCCTGCGGCTCTACGCAAAGTTTCGGCAGAAAATCTCTTTTCAAATTTACCCATGCCGGTAAACACCAAAATTCCATGGGTTACATCAGGCACAAAAGTAACTTCATCGGCCTTACCTGTGGCTTTGAAGGAGTTCAATGTTTGCAATAAATTCTTACTATTTAATCCCTTTAAGGGAGTGACTAAAACTAGGGAGCCGGTGTCATCTTTAGCAACGCCTATTACTAAAGCTGCTGGTGAAGATATTTTTTCGACTAATGAAATTTGCGTTGCCAAATTGCGCCCCCGATATTGGTTAATTCCCAGCCAGCCTAGTCAAAAGCGGTAAGTTTGCGCTCATGGAATCGCCGCTATTACAAATACACCAATCCCTAAATGCCAAATTGGGGGATTTCGCTGGTTGGGCGATGCCACTGGAATATCCCGCCCCGGTTGGTGGGGGAACACTTACAGAGCATGAAGCGGTTCGCACTAATGCGGGCTTATTTGATGTTTCACATCTAGGAAAAATCGAAATTCATGGAACAGGTGCCAAGGAGTGGCTGAATTCCATAATTACAAATGATCTAAACAAAATTTTGCCAGGACAAGCTCAATACAGCATGTTGTGTAATGAAGCAGGCGGAGTAATCGATGATCTAATTGTTTATTTAAAATCTGAAGATGCAATTTTAATAATTCCAAATGCTGCTAATTCTGCTGAGGTTTTTTCTGCGCTTAACGGCAAGCTCCCACAAGGGATGAAAATTCAAAATCGACACAACGATTTTGCAGTGATCGCGATTCAAGGACCGGCATCTGCCCAACTCTTATCTGATGCTGGGTTTCATGTTGAATTGAATTACATGTCATTTACTCAACTTCAATTCTTGGATGAGCAGATGATCATTTGCCGAACTGGGTATAGCGGAGAGCATGGTTATGAACTTCTTCCAACATCTGCAAATGCGGTAAGGCTTTGGGAACTCTTGTCCGAGAAAGTTCTTTCGCATGGTGGGAAAATTTGCGGATTGGGTGCGCGTGACACATTAAGAACAGAGATGGGTTATCCGCTCCATGGCCATGAACTATCTCTAGAGATTTCACCAGTTACTGCGGGGGCTTCCTGGGCGGTGGGTTGGCAGAAGGATCTTTTTGCTGGCAGTGCTCAATTGCGTGTAGAAAAAGATAAAGGTCCGGATCGCATTTTGCGTGGTCTGCTGGCAGATGAGCGTGGAATTCCAAGAGCAGGGATGCAAGTTAAAAACTCAAAAGGCGAAGTGATTGGTGAAGTAACTAGCGGAACTTTTTCACCTACATTGAAAAACGGAATCGCTTTAGCGTTAGTTGATTCAGCGGTATCTATAGGGGAAGAAGTTTTAGTCGACATCAGAGGGCGAAACTTGGGTATGAGTATTACAAAACTGCCTTTTGTGCCATCTCACGTGCGGTAACAAAATTAGCTTTCCGCATAGATCTTCTTAATGAATTTAAAATCGGCTTTCCAGCTACTGAAATTAAAGCGGCGGTAAGTATCGCTCTTGGAATGTCCCAAGCCATTGCCGTTAGAAAATGAAAAACAAAGTAACGTTGCAAATTCTCCAAAATTGGAGCACCAGCAACAAAAGATATTTGGGTATCAGCGCCCACTAGCCATGGCCAAAGTTGTAGATCCATCAATGCGCCAAAAATTAGCCCTGCGAAGAATCCATAAATTGCTAAGACAATTATCTCAACTCTTTGTTTCTCAAACTTTGGAAGGGCCCCTGCGCCCCAACCAATCCACGCTGCAGCCATCATTTGGAAAGCCAGCCATGGACCAGCGCCACCTGTTAGTAATGCAGATGCAAATAAAACACTTAACCCGAGTAAGAATCCAAAACGCTTTCCTAACGCACGACCACCCAAAATTATTAAAAACCAAATCGGTTCAATGCCGACTGCTCCGGCACCGAAAATCCGCAGTGCCGCACCAGTTGCCGTTAACACTCCTAGAAATGCCAAACTTTTTACATCTAGATCTCCTTGTGTCAACTCAATTATCAAGATCAAAAGGGCTATAGGCATAAGTGCTAGAAACAAATATTTTGCTTGTCCATTATTTTCAACTTGTTCTGCAGAAATAAAAAGCGGCCATGAAAATGCGAAAAATCCAATTAGTGAAGCAAAGCCAATAAGAGGAGTTGATTTACTCATTTTGGTTACCAGTATCAATTCTGCTCAAGGGCGGTGGCGATCTCTGAAAAGGTTAACCATTTACCTGGAGCAAGGATCTTCGAAATTTGAGGAGCAAAAGCTGGTGAAGAGGTGAGAATTTCAAGAGTACTTCCATCCGCGATTTTTTCTCCCTCTGCGAGGAAAACTACTCGCGTTGCAACCTCCGCTACTAACTCAACATCATGCGTAGCCAAAACAACAGAACGTCCCTCATCTGCCATCGATCGCAAAATTTTAATTAGCCGCAACTTCGCGGAGTAATCCAGACCTCTGGTTGGTTCATCAAGAATTAATAATTTTGGTGCGGCAGCAAGCACGATTGCTAAAACTAAACATAAGCGTTGCCCTTCAGAAAGATCTCGAGGATGGGCAATTTCTGAAATATCAGGCAATAACTGGTTCAAAATCTTGTAGGTAGTTCCTGGCGTTACTTGGCTGTCGTGATCAGCAAAGGTGCATTCTTGTAATACGGATTCCGCATAAAGCAGGTCAGTTGCTTCTTGAGGGACAAATCCAACAAGTGAGATGAGTGATTTACCTTTTAATTCTTGTGCTGGATTTCCATTCAACAGGACCTGACCACTTTTAATTGGAGTGATTCCCACAGTGCTTCCAAGTAGAGAACTTTTTCCAGCACCGTTTCTTCCCATGATTGCGACGACTTCACCTTGGCTGACTTCAAAATCGATACCTTTAATTGCAACTTTCTTTTCATACTCCACCACTAATTTTTTAATCTCCAAAATCAAGGGCAGTAATTTATTTTCTGCTGATTTACGGATTGGGGGAGATAAGTTAGCTAATTTCTCTCGTAATGGTTCTGCTAATCGCCGTGCATCACGAACTGTTAATGGAAGTGGGTCCCAATCTTGATCTTTACCGAGCAGAACAACCGGAGGGGCACTTTGCGATTGCGCCATAATTTCTTGAGGCAAACCAATTCTCACTTGGCCACTATTTTCATCACCCAGTACATGAATAATCCGATCCACAAATTGCAACACCCGCTCTAATCGGTGTTCAGCGATGATGATTGTTAAACCTAAGTCATGTACTAATCGAGCCAAGATAGATAAAACTTCTTCAGCGGCGATTGGATCTAGAGCGCTAGTTGGTTCATCTAGAAGTAAAACTTTTGGATGCATCGTTAAGACCGCTGCAATAGCTACTCGCTGCGCTTCTCCTCCACTTAATGTGGATAGGGAGCGATTTCTTAATTGCGCTAATCCCAATAAATCCAAAGTCTCCTCAACACGTTTACGCATCACCTCTCTAGGGATACCTAAAGATTCCATTCCAAAAGCGATCTCTTCTTCAACCGTATCGGTTACAAAACCTTCAGCTGGGTTTTGACCGACGATTCCAATTAGGTCAGCCAATTCGCGAGGCCGGTGCATTCTGGTAGATCTTCCAGCAACTGTAATTTCACCGGAAAGAATTCCACCAGTGTGATGAGGGACTAACCCATTAATTAATTTCAAAAGTGAAGATTTGCCAGAACCAGTTTGGCCCATGATTAACAGCAACTCTCCTTCGGGAACCGAAAATGATAATTCATTAAAAATAGTTTTCTGGGCTTGTGGATAGATGAGTGAAACTTGATTAAAAGAAATCAATGCGCCACCCCTATTTCATTTTTTAGGCCAATCTCTTTAGGGGCGACAAAGAGCGGAGATATTGCCAATATGAATATTGCTGAAGTAGTCAAAGTACTCTGAGTTGTGAAGAGAACCAGCAAAATCAAAGCAATTGAAGTAGCTAATACAAACCACTCCGCACGTTTCCAGATCTGCGGGCGGTAACGAGTGCGTTTTGTAGATTTGCTCGCCACAAATAATCCGACCGCAAGTAAAGCGACTCCCAATGCGAAAGCGATTAATGCACCTTCAATTGCCGCAAGAAAGAGAGTTATTCCGATCGTAATTGCAACTATTGAACTCAATAAAATCTGCGAACCAAATCGACGTCCAGTTGAGGAATCGTGCAGACCATAACCTCGCGATTCCATGGCAGCGGCAAGATTAATTGCACGTTGCAGCGAATCCTCAAAAATTGGAACCGCAATCTTGCGAAACGGAATTCGCTGTTGATCTCCACGCAATCTTCGCGCCTGCTTGACTCTTTGGATTGAAGTCACAAAGTGCGGAATTAAAGTAGTAGAGATGATCAGCGCCACACCGGCTTGGTGCATCACCCCAGGAAGTGCTCGTAATCCTTGCTTGGGATTTGCTAATGCACTTGCTGCTGCTATTGCGAGAATTAAGGTAAAGAAAGTTAATCCTTCTGTAGCCGTAATGCTCAGACGCTCAGATGTAACTGGCCCACCGATTCGGATTCCAGCCATCCAATCTGGAAGTGGGAGAGTCGGCAAAGTAAATAAGGTGTTTCCGGGAATTGGTACCGAAAGAGTTACGCCAATAATCATTCGAATGACAAAAGCAATCAACCCAATTCGAATTCCAATTGAAAAGGCTTTAGCCCAAGGCTGATCGCTCTTCTTCGAATAAACGACCATTGCAGCACTAATACATAAAAGTATCAATGCCGGCGTTCCGGGGGATTGGCTTGCAGAAAGTGCAAGACCAATACCCCAAGCCCACCACGCAAATGGATGCAATGATCGTTGATTCATTGAGAATTACTTCAAACCGGCCGGAGTTTTAATCGCCTTTTCGCTGCACTCTTTTTTAGGAAAAGCCGCAATTGAACAAATCATTCCGGATGCGTTAGTTCTAATCTTGGTTGCCTTAGTTAAAAGATCAAATCCAGTTGCTTTCATTGGAAGTACAAAACATTTGCTAAATGCTTTTGGAGCCTTCTCGCCTTTAGGGGCAATTACTTTTGGCCCAAACTCAACAACTAATCCGATTCGTTTTTTGCCTGCAACAGCAGCCGTTGCTCCACAGATGCTTTCAAAGTTTGGTGCAACTTTAGGAGCACCGGTATTAATCACTTCTCCAGCAAATGTAAATGCAAAACCTTCTACTGATCCATCTGCAATATTTACAGTTGGTCCAGTCATCGCAGTACTCCAAGTACTTTCACCTGGTTTTGCTTGGTAATAACCCCAGTAGCGGTAGCCAGTATCACTAGCCGCTTGTGCGATTGGGTTTCCCATAGATCCGATAGCTAACGTAACTAACAAAATAGGAATTACTTTTTTCATCATCATTTGTTGTGAACCTTTCGAAAAAGGGCTCACAAGGCGATCCCGACTTTTATCGCAATAAAAAACCGCCCACTAAATAATTAGCAGACGGGCGAATTACGCGAGCCAAGTGACTCGGAACTCCGCCCCGTAAACCACGACGGGTGGTATCCATACAACTTTTAATTGATAGGTAATCCGACTTATCGAGATTGCCAGCATTTTCAGCGGCTAAATCAACTTACGGTTGCGGGTCAGCGTCGGAATTTCACCGAACTTCCCCTATCAAGCAAAGGTATTAAGTTGGTATTAAGTT
>CAYZBP010000035.1:0-7408 GCA_964476715.1 uncultured Bifidobacterium sp.
CTGCTGTTTTAGTTTGAACCAATTCTTCGACACGTGAGTTTTCAAAAATTTGTACACCTAAGGAGAGACAGACTCGTTCTAATCCCCAAACAAGTCGGGCTGGATCTACTAATGCTGTTCCATCGTGGTCGAAAATGCCACCCTCATATATTGGTGAATGGATTCGCGCTTGAATTGCTTCCTTGTCTAAAAATTCCACATCATCGCCAAGTGCATTACGTTCAGCGGCTTCTTCGCGCATTCCCTCTAATTGCCAAGGGGCAATAGCAACACGTAATTCGCCAGTTCTTTCCCAACTGCAATCAATGTTGTACTTTTTAATAGCTTCTTCTATTGCATCTAAATTTTCCCAACCAAGTCTTTCAATAGTCTCCATCTCATCTGGAAATCTTCTTTTACCGTTTTGATATCCATGAGTTAGTGAGCTGTTGCAGAATCCCCCGTTACGACCAGATGCACCAGCGCCAGTTTCACGCATTTCAACAATCACAACTGAGCGATTTGGATCTTCTTCTTTGGCCAGAATTGCAGCCCACAATCCGGTGTATCCGGCGCCAACAATTAACAAATCAGCGTGCACTTCTCCAACCAATGCCGAATGCGGCAGTGGTTCTAATGGATCTGAGTCAAGCCAGTAGAGATCAGGTTGTGCATCTCTTAAATGGCGAACAATCTTTGGGTCGATGTCAGACATCGCACTAACCGGCCGTAACCGGAGCCACCCCTTAACCAACAATTTCGGTTGTCCCGGGTCCTCCGGAGTCCAACCCCACTACCGGGTCTCAAAGAGACCAACTTTTCGTAGTGGAACGGCTAAATCCTAGTGCTTTTTTTGCAATCTTCGGGCTTTGGCGCTGGAATATATTTGAGCTGAAATCACGATCGCGAGGGCGATTAAGAACATGGCCGACCCAATTACGTTCGCTTGAGCGGGGACCCCACGGGCGGATGAGACCCAGACAAATTTAGGGAAGGTATTGACCGTTCCTGAGTTGAAGTTAGTAATGATGAAATCATCAAATGAGAGCGAAAAGGCCAATAGGGCGGCCGCGGCTATTCCGGGAGCCACTAAAGGCAGGGTTACTCGGCGGAAGGTTTGCCACTCTGTTGCATACAAATCACGAGCAGCTTCTTCTAGTTTGGGGTCTAATGATGCAATTCTCGCTTTAACGGTAACAACCACAAATGAGATACAAAACATCACGTGGGCAATAACTGTTGTCCAAAAACCTGGGTTAACTCCCAAGTTTAAAAACATCGCAAGTAAAGATGCTCCAAGAACAATTTCTGGTGTTGCCATCGGCAGGAAGATTAATAAGTTGGTTGTGCTTCTACCGCGAAAACTGTAACGCCCGATTGCAAAAGCGATCATCGTTCCAAGAATTGTTGAAAAAAGTGTTGCAAGGAAACCAATCTTGATTGAATTTCCCAGAGCAGTACAAACTTCTGGAGCGCCGCATGGATTCAGCCAATTTTTAAACGTGAATCCTTGCCAAATTAGGTTTCGCTTTCCAGAATCATTAAATGAAAATGCCATGGTGTATGCAACTGGGATGAAGAGGTATATGAATGCAAGTCCCGCATAAATTCGAATTAGATTCTTAGATAGCCAGCGTGTCATACCAGTTCATCCGTTCCGGCTCGACGGATGTAGACAGTAACTAAAATCAAAATTGCAGCCATCAATGTAAATGAGAGAGCAGCAGCTGTTGGATAATCAACTATTCGGAAGAATCTTGAATCAATTACATTTCCGATCATTTTAGTTGTTGGATTTCCAAGAATTTGCGCGTTTACATAATCTCCCGCTGCCGGAATAAAGGTCAGCAATGTTCCCGCCACCACCCCAGGCATTGATAATGGGAAAGTCACTCTTCTAAAGGTGGTAAATCCATTAGCGTAAAGATCACCCGAAGCTTCCATTAAGCGTGGATCAATTCGCTCCAAGCTCGCATAAATTGGCAATGTCATAAAAGGAAGAAAGTTATATGTCATACCGGTAACAACTGCAAATGCGGTGGCAGTAATCTGCGTATCAGGGCCGATCAAGTGCAGAGTTTGTAATACTGAAATAACTGGACCCTCTGCACCCAAGATTTGTTTCCATGCAATTGTGCGCAATAGGAAAGATGTGAAAAATGGGGCAATTACCAAAACTAATAATATGTTTTTATATTTGCCACTTTTAAATGCGATTGCATAAGCAAGCGGATACGAGATTGCTAAAGCTAAAACTGTGGCCAAAAGTGCATAGATAAAGGAACGTGAAAATTGAGCACTATTTTCCGTAAACGCCTCTACATAGTTTTGTAATCTGAAAGTTTGTTCATAGGCACCTGTCTCGCCTCCAGCAACAGGAGTTTTGGTAGAGGTTTCAGCGAGATTTATCAACGGCAAGATAAAAAAGATGAATAGCCATAACAAACCTGGAAGTAACAAAAGGTAAGGAATACGCTTCCCAGCACGGCCGGGTTTACTTGCAGTTGCGGTACCAGCGTGAGCAAATGCCATTATTCGGCGTCCGCTCCTGCTAAGCCTGATGTGACATCTTCGTCGCCGTCAAGAGCAAAAGTGAAATGTGGTTCCCATGTGAGAGTTACTGCGTCTCCCTTGCGAAGATTTGGAGCTCCACCATCATTTTGCTCGAAGATCATTAACTCTTGCTTCCAAGGCATTTCAACTTGGTATTGCGTGCTAACTCCAACGAAAGAAATGTCGGTGACAATTCCGCCCTCTAGCTTATTTCCAGTCGTTGCATCCCCAACGTTGTGAATTCTAAATTTCTCAGGTCGAATTCCAACCAGAACACTCTTATGTGTGCTGCTGTTACGGGCGACTGGAATTGCAATTCGTGTTCCTTGTAAATTTACAAATTGATCAGCACCGGAGGTTGATTCAACGGTTCCTTTAATGAAATTCGACTGGCCTAGAAAGTTTGCCACAAATGCAGTTTTAGGATTCTCATATAGATCTGCTGGTGAACCTAGTTGTTCAATTCGACCTTCATTCATTACTGCGATTGTGTCTGCCATTGTCATGGCCTCTTCTTGATCATGTGTTACATGGACGAAAGTGATTCCAACTTCAGTTTGAATCCATTTCAATTCAATCTGCATTTGGCGCCGTAATTTAAGATCAAGTGCACCCAGAGGTTCATCAAGTAGTAACAAGGCTGGGCGATTTACTATGGCGCGCGCAACTGCGATTCGCTGTTGTTGTCCACCAGATAATTGCGTTGGCTTGCGATCACGTAAATGCGCTAGTTCAACCAATGCTAAAACTTTTTCGACTGAATCTTTTACATCTTTAATTCCGCGCCTACGCAAACCAAAGGCCACATTTTCAAAGATTGTTAAATGAGGAAATAAGGCATAATTTTGAAAAACTGTATTGACTGGCCGACGATATGATTTTGTGTCAGTTAAATCCGTATCACCCAAATAAATTTTTCCTGAAGTTGGTTCCTCCAAGCCTGCAATCATTCGCAGTGTTGTGGTTTTGCCACAACCAGATGGCCCCAAAAGTGCGAAAAACGAACCTTTGGGGATCACCAGATCTAAATCATCAACTGCTATGAAATCACCAAATCTTTTGGTGATACTGCTGAGTTTCAAATCTCCTGTTTTAGCCGCTGCCGCATCAGGGTGATTTGCCACTATTAGTTTCCTGCTGCTGCTTGGAATGCTTCGGAGTACTTGGTTTCTTCCTCCGGAGTCAGAGTGCGGAATACCCGAACTTTTGCCAAGGTTGCGTCATCAGGGAAAATGTAAGGACTCTTAGCCAACTCTGGATCAATTTTTTCCATTTCGGCTTGAGCGCCAACTACCGGGCAAATGTAATTAACAAATGCAGCGACTTGGGCAGCAACAGCTGGGTCGTAATAATTATTAAGAACCGTCTCGGCATTTTTCTTATTTTTTGATGTAGATGGAATTAAGGCGTTATCACTCCATAAAGTTCCACCACTTTCTGGAACTTGGAATCCGAATTTTCCACCATTCTCATTTGAAAGCGAGAAGATGTCTCCACTCCAGCCAATTACTGCAACTGCGTCGCCACTGACCATGTCTTCAAGGTAATCATTTCCTTTTACCTGGCGGATAAATCCATCTGCTATTTTCTTTTCCAAGAAATCAACTGCATTCATGAATTGATCATCCGTAAATGGTTGAGAAGGATCGACTCCCTGGGATAGCAAAATAATTCCCATTGTGTCGCGCATTTCACTCAGTACTTCAACACGACCTTTGTTCTTTTTATCAAAAAGTTGTTCGATACTTTGGATTCCTCCAGGAATTTTCTCTTTATTCCAGCCAAATCCAGCGAAACCTGATTGCCAAGTCAAAGTGCTCTTGCGACCTGGATCAAATCCCACATTTGCCAAAGTTGGCAAAATGTTTGCTTTATTAGGAATGTTCGCTTCGTCAAATGCTTGGGTGTAACCCATTCTCACCCAACGACCAGCCATCCAATCAGTGAGTGTGACAATGTCATACCCGATGTCTTTACCAAGTTTTAACTGACCCTGCACTTTTCCATAAAATTCATCATTGTCATTTACATCTTCTTTGTAGACTACGTTGATTCCAGATGCTGCTTTAAAAGTTTCCAATGATGTGTAAGTTTTTTTATCAGAATCAAAATCTAAGTATGCAGGCCAGTTAGCCCAACGAACTGTGCCGCCCTCATCAACAGGGGCGCTAGAAGTTGCATCTGCACTACCGCTTTCTTTTTCAGCATCCTTTGAACTGCATGCAGCCAGCAAAGTTGCACCGCTTACCGCACCTGCACCTGCAATGAAGCGGCGACGTGAGAGTTGGGCACGGACAATCGAACGCACTTCCGGAGTTAGCTCTGGCTTCATTGAATTTCTCCTTAATCTAGGACTTTAGGTTGCGGGACTGATCGTAGGACTTCACAGCCCCATATGACCAGATTTACTTGCCAAATCTGCTGAGATTTACGCCTCGAGGTTGGTCATGACGTGCTTGATCCGGGTGTAATCCTCAAAACCGTAATTTGAGAGATCTTTACCATAGCCCGAGTGCTTGAATCCACCGTGTGGCATCTCAGCCACCATCGGAATATGGGTGTTGATCCAGACGCATCCGAAATCAAAGGCCTTAGCCATCCGCATGGCCCGCCCATGATCTTTTGTCCAGACACTTGATGCCAATCCATATTTAACTCCATTGGCAAAGCGCAGCGCTTCGTCGTCATCAGTAAATTTCTGCACTGTAATTACTGGGCCAAATATTTCACTTTGGATCATCTCATCATCTTGCTTAAGTCCGGCAACAACTGTTGGTGGGAAAAAGAAGCCAGGTTGTTTCAACGGTGCCCCACCAGTCATGATTTTCGCATGGCTTGGTGTGCGCTCTAAAAATCCGGCAACGCGTTTCAATTGCGCCTCGTTATTAACCGGTCCAACTAATACATCTTCATGTGGCATGCCAATTTTGATTTCATTTTTTGCTTGCTCAGTTAATAGGGCGACAAACTCATCATAAGCTTTTGGTCCTACAAGTACGCGAGTTGCTGCAGTGCAATCTTGACCGGCATTAAAAAATCCGGCGACTGCAATCCAGGCAGCTGCGGCTTCTAAATCTGCATCATCAAAAACGACAACGGGTGCCTTTCCGCCTAACTCAAGGTGTACTCGTTTCACATCTTGCGATGCAGCGGATGCAACTTCCATTCCCGCACGGACAGATCCAGTTATCGCAACTAATTGCGGAATCTCATGGCTGATTAATGCTCGCCCAGTGTCTCTATCTCCGCAGACAACGTTAAAAACACCTTCTGGTAAAAACTCAGACATAACTTCTGCCATGAAAACTGTAGATGCAGGTGTTGTGTCACTTGGCTTTAAAACAACAGTGTTACCTGCAGCAATTGCTGGCGCCCACTTCCACACTGCCATCATCATTGGATAATTCCAAGGAGTTACTTGCGCACAAACTCCAATTGGCTCACGTCTAATAAATGAAGTCATGCCATGCATGTACTCCCCTGCTGATAATCCTTCTAAGTTTCTTGCTGCGCCTGCAAAAAATCTGATTTGATCAATCATTGGTGGTACTTCTTCAGAACGAGTTACGGCGAGAGGTTTTCCAGTATTTTCTGATTCAATTGCAATAATTTCTTCCGCGCGAGATTCAAGTGCATCTGCAATTTTTAATAGAGCGCGTTGGCGCTCACTTGGTGTGGAATCACGCCATCCACCAAAAGCTTTTTCGGCAACTTTGAGAGCGTGATCAACATCTGCGGCATCAGAAACTGGCGCAGTCATGTACGCCTGACCTGTGGCTGGATTTATTAATTGACTGCTCTTGCCACTTTTAGCCTCAATGGATTTTCCACCAACAAAGTTTTTAAGCGCTTTCATCGTAACTTGCCCCTTTTATTTTTTGGAGTTCTAGTGGGATCAGGTTACGCGCTAAACCCCGACCTTGTCAGCAAGGTGAAAAACAAGAGTTACTCTCGATGTGATCTAATTGCCTGATGAGCGAATTGTCCCCGACCGAACGGACAAAGGTAAAACGCGTCCCCCACAAGGCGGCCACAGATTCGGCCGCTCTGTATGACCTGCTAGATCAATCTTTAGTGGCACATGTTGGAATTGTTCAGGATGGTCAACCTTTTGTTTTGCCGGTGGTCGCAGCGCGCGTTGGAGATCAATTACTTTTACATGGATCAAGTGCGTCAAGGCTCATGAAAACAATTGCCTCAGGTGCGCCAATTTGCGTAACACTAACAATTCTTGATGGTTTAGTTCTTGCGCGATCTGCATTTGAATCGTCAATGAATTACCGCAGTGCGATGATATTAGGAAGTGCGCGATCTCTTGAAGGTCAAGAGAAATTGGATGCATTTTTACATTTAACAGAGAAACTATTTCCTGAGCGAAGTAAGGAATTACGTTTAACCACCGAGCAGGAGAGCAAAGCCACCTTGATGCTTTCCATGCCATTAAATGAAGCAAGTGTGAAAATTTCTAAAAAATTTCCGGCCGATCCTGAGGAAGAGTATTCACTTCCAATCTGGGCCGGCGTTTTACCAATCAAACATTCTTATGGCGAACCAATTCCAGATCCAAATTTGATCCCAGGAATTCCTGTTCCTGATTACATTTCAAGGTGGCCAGAAGGTCGGACATGAATCTTTGGGATGCCACATTAAAAAGTAAATCTACTGAAAGAGAATCACTCAAGAAAACAGAAGAAGTTGATGTTGCAATTATTGGCGCTGGTTTCACTGGATTATGGTGTGCTTATCACCTACTTTCAAATAACCCTGATTTAAAGATTGCAATAATCGAAAAAGAACGAGTTGGTTTTGGTGCGAGTGGTCGAAATGGCGGATGGGTTAGCGCGCTTTATCCAAGCGGAATAGGGGCTGATGAAGT
>CAYZBP010000036.1:0-4859 GCA_964476715.1 uncultured Bifidobacterium sp.
TATGTCTGTTTTAATTCTGCGCCGGTCCAGAGAGTGTGGTCAATAGCATTTCCTGAAGCCAGCCCAACCATGCAAATAAATTGTAAAGTGCCCGTTCTGGTTTATCTTCACCCATTTTGCTGTAAACCTCATGAGAGTTTTGGGTAATTTTTAATCGCACGCCAAGTGATAAACGCAAATCATTAATGCCCATTAACCATGCTTGTATTAATTCACCTCTTAAAACTATTTGTACTTCTTGACGTTTATCTAATCCGGGCGAATTTAAATCAAGCGCATGATCATCAAGTACACCAATTAAACAATCACGAATTGCATGTGCGTGTGCTTTTTTCTTTTCACGCGCCCCATCTTCTGTGTAGCGACGAAACTCGGCCGCATCTTTTGGATCTTCATATGCATTTGGTAATAATCTTGCTAAAACTGGATCATCCGGTAATTCATCATTTGTTGAGATACCAACCATTGCCAATAACGGATCACTACTTTTTCCTTCTTCTTCACTAAGTAACTCAAGTAGTTGCTCAGCCAAACTTTTTAAGATCGCGCCTTCGTAATGGGTGAATGAAGCCACGACTGAACCGTCTGGATTTCTTGAAAATCCACTCATGTTCCACTCCGCTGCAAAGTTGCCCAAAGTCCGTACTCATGCAATCTGGCTACATCATGTTCGCACTCTTCGCGATTTCCTGAATTCACAACAGCTTTTCCTTCGTTGTGAATTTTCATCATCAATTCAGTTGCCTTTTCATGGCTGTATCCAAATAAAACCATCAAAACATGAGTTACATATGTCATTAAGTTAACTGGATCATCCCAAACAATGGTGATCCATGGACTGTCGGTGCTGAACGCGGCGAGCGCACTATCTTCTTCTACCTCTGCTGGTGAAATCGCCATGGCTAACTATCTACCTTTATCTAAACTAATCTGCACTTATCGAATTAAAACTGTGAACTCTTCACTTACCTTACCCAGTAAGCGAGGTGAAGGGACAGTGGTGATTCGATATTTATGGAAGCCTCGCGCAGTGCTGGTGAGATTGAAGAGCACGCTCTCAGTGGGCGCCCCCAGAGTTACCTGGTCAATTTGAGCCCACTTACCTTTTACAAACTCCTCTAAATTGAAACTTCCTTCATTTGGTACCGCTCTAACTGAAATCGCAAATTCAACGCCGGCTTTTGCAACCGTTGGCGCACTGATTTCTAATAATGGCTTTACCGACACTGCCAATTCATTACTTGTGGCCGATAGGCGCTCCCAGCTACCAGGTGAGACGGCTCGCAATCTCATATTGCGACCTAAAACAAATTCCCATTCTGCAATACCAGTTACTGATGTTGTAGCTTCACCGATTTTCTTCCACTCAACTTCATCCTCACCACGCGCTTCAATCAAAATTGGCAACGTTGCTGCGGGGCGTTTATCTGAAAGAGTAAACAACGCGGAAATTCTTGATTTATCACCGTAAGAATTTTCGCTCTTGCTAGTTGATAGCGATGCAATGATTACATCAGGAGAGATGCTCTTTGCATATTCGCGAAGTGCTGGCATCGTCTCGGCATCTTCTTGACCAAGTGTCCATTGTGTTAGGCCTCCTAATTTATATTTGGCAACTAACTCCATTCGCGCTAAGTATGCCCTGCTGTTTTGATACCAAGCCACTCTTGTTGCGGTGCAGGAGGCAGTGCCCTCGTTGTAAGTTTTTTGGTAAGTGAAAGTTACTTCTCCCATTTTTTCTGAATAAACCGGAGTTGCGCCATAAGTGCTTGCTAGTCCCGTGCCTTTATTTGCTGCGAAGACTGCAGCTTTTGCGCCGGCCTTAATCAATTTTGCATAAGTGGTTGGGCACTTTCCACTGACTTTAGTAATCCAATCACGTCCGTAGCCTGGGACTCCTAGCCAAACTTTTGATGGCGGCATCAAGGATGCTGCATAAGCAACGGTTGCCTCGGTCCACTCCAATGGCCCAATCGGGCCAGGTTTTGAAATGGAGTAGTCGTAAGTCATTATCCGTAAGCGATCAATATAGGGGGCCGTCTCTGGCCAGTTATAAACCCAGTAAGAGCCGCTCCGTTTTTTCACGGGATCAAAAACAACTGGAGTAGTCATTGAAAGAATTTTTCCGTTGGCATGTAACAACGTTGATAGTTCTTTGATAAACAAAACCCAATTTGGCGAAGTCTTGGCCCAAGATGCTGTGCCATCAGAAAATGCAAATCCTTCTAAATCTAAATCTATGCCATCGTAATTATTTGTTAAAACTAATTTCGTGATTGTGTTAACAACTTGTGAACGAGTTGATGGCTTTGCTAGCAATCCTGACAAAACTAATTTTTTGGTTCCATCAGTTATCGCAGGAATTATTAACAATCCATTTGCACGCAAAATATCTAATTGAGTCTGCTTTGGAATTGTTAACTTTGCACTTGCATACTGATCTTTGATTGCTGTTGCACTCGAGAGCGAATACCAAAATGGTGAAACTTCACTCATTAAATCTTTATTTGCCAGAATCGATGTCATGGAATTTTTTACGCTGTAGTAAGGCATCCACCCAGTCAGTATTTTGCGTGGGAGTCTTTCTTCATCAGCATTTGCAGTGGTAACGGGTAAAATTGCACCAGTCAAAATCAGCGTCAACGCAATCGCCATAAAAGATTGAGTCGATCTGTATTTGCGCTTCATGGTAGGCAAATTATCTATTTATAAACGTTATTGCGGGGCTAATTAGACCAAATGAAACTAGGTGTCAGATTTTCCCGAGTCAGCAGGTTTCATTTTTGAATGCAACTCTTTGCATGTGGGACAGATTGGAAAATTCTGAGGATCGCGGGATGGAACCCATTTTTTTCCACAAAGTGCTCGTACCGATTTTCCAGTAACAGCAGATTCAACGATTTTCCCTTTTGCCACATAATGTGAGAAGCGCTCATGATCACCATCGCCGCCGCCATGAGATGTTCGTGGCTCAACTAAAGTATCGCTATCAGTTGAACGTGAAAATAGACCCATGGCCTTAATTCTAGGGCAGAACCGTACTTTTTGAACCTACGCCTCTTGCGTTAAATCTCGCGTACCCTTTAGGGATGAATTATGAATCCGGCGGCTTAAAGGATCTTGTGAGCACAGATTGCTTATCTCGTGCCGATGTCGAAACGCTGCTGGATACGGCAGCAATTTATGCCAAAGATCCACTCCGTGATTCAAAATTTTTAGCAAACCAAACTGTTGTGATTTATATGAACAAAGCTTCAACGCGGACTCGGCTTGCTTCAGAGACCGCGGTCGCACATCTGGGTGGAACGCCGATCTTCGTCCGCGGTGATGAGTTGCAAATCGGTCGTGGTGAGACGTTGCCTGATACTGCAAAAATAATTAGTGGTTTTGCTAAAGCGATGATTATTCGTACCTATGCACAAAGTGATGTCGCCGAATTGGCAAAGCATGCATCTATCCCAATTATTAATGCACTAACTGATGACGATCATCCAACGCAGTTATTGGCGGACTGGGTAACAATTCGGGAAGTATTTGGTAAAGATGTTGCAGGTCGAAAATTTACATATGTAGGTGATGGAAACAATATGGCCAATGCGTGGTTATTGATGGGCGCAATTCTTGGCGTTCATGTTGTTGCTGCAACGCCTGCTGGCGAATGGGCTCCGGATGAAAAAATTGTGGAGCGCGCAAAAAAGATTGCGTCACAAACTGGTGGAAAAGTTGAAGTTATTCATGATGCAAAAGTTGGTGCTACTGGCGCTTCGGTTTTGTACACCGATGTATGGATGTCTATGGGAGATTCAGAAGTAATCAGAGAGAAAAAGATCAAAGATTTATCGCCTTATGCAATTACGCCAGAGTTGATGTCATTAACTGCACCTGATGCGGTATTCATGCATTGTCTTCCAGCTCATCGTGATGAAGAGGTAAGTGCAGAAGTAATGGATGGCGAAAGATCGATTGTTTGGCGCGAAGCATTTCATCGCAGAACCACTATTCAGGCGTTGTTATTCCATTTAATCCGTGGTGACTTAAAAGGTAGTGACTGGTAAGCAACTGCTTAAAACCGCTAATAAAGCAGTGATAAAGCGGTGATAAGTTCACCAAAATCCTCCACTAATAAGGGGAATAAGAGATAGCCCGTTTTGGAGTGGACAGCCTCCCCTGATCTGCAGATAACCTTCTCTCGTGAGTTCACCTAAATTAAAAGTAGTTATTCCGGCTGAAAAACGTGCCGGAGAAGCCCGTGTAGCAACCGTCCCTGATGTCGTCGGCAAATTGATTCGTGCCGGCGTATCGGTTGAGGTCGAAAGTGGCGCTGGAGGTCGTTCGCAAGCAACAGATGAGGATTTCCGCAAAGCGGGTGCGACCGTTTCAGCAAATGTAGATCTTGCTACGGCAGATGTAGTTCTCTCAGTAAATGCGCTCGAGCCATCCGTATTGGCCAAGTTAAAAAAAGGTGCACTAACAATCTCTTTTCTTTCACCAACAGCATCACTTGATTCAATAACCGCAGCCAAGAATGCTGGAGTTACCGCATTCTCACTTGAATTAGTTCCACGTATCTCTCGTGCACAATCAATGGATGCGCTTACTTCACAAGCACTTTGTGCTGGATACCGCGCAGCGTTAGTTGCTGCCGAACTTTCACCAAGATTTTTCCCATTGTTGATGACTGCGGCCGGAACTGTTACTCCTGCAAATGTCGTTGTCTTGGGTGCAGGTGTTGCTGGATTGCAAGCAATCGCGACAGCACGCAGATTAGGTGCAGTAGTTTCTGCATACGATGTCCGTCCATCATCTGCTGATGAAGTTCGCTCGATGGGTGCAACATTTATAGATCTGCAATTAGAAGT
>CAYZBP010000036.1:4959-7283 GCA_964476715.1 uncultured Bifidobacterium sp.
GAAGATGAAATTATCGCGGGTAGCGCAATTACACATGCTGGTGAAATTAGGCATGAGGGTGCACGAAACGCAATAACTGGCGCAGGAAAGAACTAGGGGGCCAAAATGAGTAATGGAATTGCGCTAATTTCGATTTTCACACTCGCGGTATTTGTGGGTTTTGAAGTCGTTTCAAAAGTTTCCTCTACATTGCACACCCCACTTATGAGTGGTGCAAATGCTATTCACGGTGTGATTTTGGTTGGTGCAATTATTGTTGCATCACACAGCACAAATAATTTAGAACTTTGGTTATCTCTTGTTGCAATCGTTCTTGCCACCATAAATATGGTTGGTGGATTCGTAGTTACTGATCGAATGCTGGAAATGTTCAAAACTAAGAAGAGCCCTAAAGTCGATGCAGCAGCTAAGGGTGACAAATGAGCCGCGACATTTATGACTTAATCGGCTTAGCCGCAGCAGCCTGTTTTATTCTCGCGCTAAAAGGTTTGTCCCACCCTCGCACTGCTCGACGCGGCAATCTAATTGGCGCGCTCGGTGCCGGAATTGCCACTCTGGTTGTTTTCTTTTACGCAGAAGAAGGAAGTTCGCTTCCACTTAAGCACCTCCCTGAGATTTTGATTGCAATTGCTCTTGGCTTGTTGATCGGTGTTCCAGCAGCACGGAAAGTTCAATTAACTCAGATGCCACAACTTGTCGCGCTATTTAATGGTGTTGGTGGTGGCGCAGCAGCACTTGTTGCCATTGTTGAGTACCTAAAACTAGGTGGCGATGCGGCGAAGAGCGGCACTGATATTTCAATTCCGATTTTGATTGCAACTGTCTTCACAGTGATCGTAGGAACAGTTTCATTTACTGGATCTATCGTTACATTTTTGAAATTGCAAGAGTTAATGACAACTCGCCCAGTTGTATTCCCTGGTGGACGTTTTGTTATTGCTGCAAATTTAGCGGCAGTACTTATCTGCGGTGGTTGGGTAGTTAACTCTGCAGATACCACTTCAGTACTCGTGCTGATGGGCTTGTCTGCAATCTTCGGTGTGCTCTTCGTACTTCCAGTTGGTGGCGCAGATGTTCCAATTGTTATCTCATTATTAAATGCTTTTACAGGTTTAACTGTTGCTGCAAGCGGTTACGTATTGCAAGCAACGCTACTGATCGTTGCCGGAACTCTTGTTGGTGCATCCGGAACAATCTTGACCCGCTTAATGGCTGATGCAATGGGCCGATCATTATTTGGAACTTTGTTTGGTGCATTTACTGCAACGCCACAAGCTGTGGCTGCCGGTGGCGATGTTCGCCCTGTGAAATCAGGAACACCAGATGACGTTGCAATTTTGCTCAACTATGCCCGCCGCGTTGTTATTGTTCCTGGCTTCGGTTTAGCTGTTGCTCAAGCACAACACACAGTTCGCGAATTAGCAGATCTCTTAACTGCTAAAGGAATCGATGTTGCTTATGGAATTCACCCAGTTGCCGGTCGTATGCCAGGGCACATGAACGTTTTGCTTGCTGAAGCAAATGTTCCTTACGAGCAACTTGTTGAAATGGAAGAGATCAATCCAACATTTGGACAGACAGATGTGTCGATTGTTATTGGTGCAAATGACGTAGTTAACCCTGCAGCAAAAACAACTCCAGGATGTCCTATCTACGGAATGCCAATTCTTGATGTTCAACAATCAGCAAATATTATTTTCCTAAAGCGCTCAATGCGTCCCGGATTTGCTGGCATCGAAAATGAACTTCTATATGATCCAAAAACCACATTGTTATTTGGTGATGCAAAAGCATCCCTAACTAAAGTGGTTAGCTCGCTAAAAGCTCTTTAATATCAGTAAGTACTCTGATTAGCGGGAATACTGAAGCGGTATCTGCGGTTATATACTTCACGTAGTTAAATTTGCCATCTTTTATAGCGGAGGATTAAGTGCCTGCAGTTACAGTCTCGGACATCACAGTACTTCCACGCATCGATATTCCCACTGGAACAATTGGCAATGGATCCGCACGTCCTGTTAAACAGATTCTCACAGCCCCACAAGGTTTTGAGGGCGAAGGATTTCCAGTTAGGCGAGCATTCGCAGGAATTGATTTAGCCGACCTTGATCCATTTATTCACTTGGATCAAATGGGCGAAGTTGAATATGCACCGGGTGAACCAAAAGGAACTCCATGGCATCCGCATCGCGGCTTTGAAACTGTTACTTACATCATTGATGGAATTTTTGACCACATGGATAACAACGGTGGTGGTGGAACAATTACGAATGGCGATACGCAGTGGATGACTGCAGGTGCTGGAATTTTGCATATCGAAACTC
>CAYZBP010000037.1:0-7280 GCA_964476715.1 uncultured Bifidobacterium sp.
AGATTACATTTGCAGATGCAAAAGCGAATGTAACTTCGGTAAAAATTAGCGATATTAAGAGCGCTTACGTTGAAATCGAATTCAAATGATCGTTGATTTAGCCGCACTTCAAACCCTTTCTATTGCAAATGCAATTTCATTTGACCGTTTAATAGTTGAAATTGAAACTGCGGTAACTCAAGGTTATTTGGAATCACTCGAAGCGAATCAACAAGCGCGCGCAAAACTCAACCGTGAGACCGGACAGATTTCACTTTTCACAAACGAAAGCGAAGAGCCTCTTGAAGAGCCGGCAGATTTCAATCGCTTTGTTACCGGAATTGTTAGACGCACAGTTAAGTTGAAAATTCGCGAAATGAATGACTTAAAGATCGTCGGAGAATTTACTGCGGTGGTTGGTGATGTTGTGCACGGCGTAATTCAACAAGGACGTGATGCTCGAGTTGTTTTTGTAAATCTTGGAAGTGCCGAAGGAAGAATTCCACAGCAAGAACAAGTTCCAACTGAGAAGTATGAACACGGTGATCGAATTAAGGCTTTCGTCGTTGAAGTAAAACAAGGTCCAAAAGGTCCGGACATTTTGCTTTCAAGAACTCATCCTGGGTTGGTCAAGAAATTATTTTCTCTTGAAGTCCCAGAAGTGTTATCTGGGGTTGTTGAGATCATGGGAGTTGCTCGCGAAGCCGGTGCTCGTACGAAAATTTCAGTGCGTACACATCGCGCAGGTGTTAATCCAAAAGGGTCGTTAATTGGCCCAATGGGAACTCGAGTTCAATCAGTTATGAATGAATTGCAAGGCGAGAAAATAGATATCGTCGATTGGTCAGAAGATCCTTCGCTTTATGTGGCTGCAGCATTGGCACCTTCGCGTGTGATCTCCTCTGAAGTAGTCGATGAGGAACGCCGTCAGATCAAAGTGGTTGTCCCTGATTTCCAACTCTCGCTCGCGATCGGAAAAGATGGACAAAACGCTCGTTTAGCGGCTCGATTGACTGGCTGGCGGATCGATATTCATGCCGATCATGTTGAGGTAGGCTAACCCCCATGCAACCAATGCACAGATTGCCAAGTCATCGTCTCGGTCAGTTGAGCACCGTGTTAAGCCCAACGAGATGATCAAGATTTAACCGGCTTCGCAACGTATGCGCAGCCACGAAGGAGTGAAGTGGCTAAGGTCCGCGTATACGAGCTAGCAAAAGAGCTAGGTCTCGAGAGCAAAGTACTGCTTGCCAAGATTCAAGATCTTGGTGAGTTTGTTAAATCTGCCTCTTCAACTTTAGAACCCCCTGTTGTGCGCAAGATGCGCGAGTTGTACCCAAGTGTTAATCCACCAGCAGATGAGGCTCCAGCCAAAAAAGCCCCAGCCAAAAAAGCTGCTGCGAAAAAAGCTGCTCCTAAAGTTGAAACCGTGGAAGAAGTTTTGGCTGATTTGCCACCTGATTTTCAATTGCCAGCATCATTAAATATTCCAACTCCATCATCACCATCAACACCGTCTTCACCCGCTGGAACTGGTTCAGTCACAGATACGCCAGCTCAACCACGTCCAGCAAGCACGCCGCCAGTTGGTCTGCCGCAAATGCCCCAAATGCCAAGGCCACCAGCTCCGCGTCCTGGTGCTAAGAGACCGGGGAATAATCCATTTTCTTCAGCACCTAGAACTCCAGGAGCGCCTGGTTCGACAGATGGTCGACCACCTCGTCCCGGAAATAATCCATATGGATCTTCAACTTCTAGACCTCCACTTCGTCCAGGGCCAGGAGCCCCTATCCGACCTGGTGGTCCTGGTGCGCCAGGAGCTCCAGGAATGCGCCCACCAATGGGCACGAGGCCTCCATCCCAATCTGGTTACGGTGCCCCATCATCTTCACGTCCAGGCGGAGTAGGTGGTGGCGGATACACATCTTCAACTGGTGCACCTAATAGAAGCGGTGCTCCGACATCTTCTGGACCGGGTGGTCCAGGTGCCGGTCGTCCAGGTGGCGGTCCAGGTGGTGGACGTCCAGGCGGTCCAGGTGGCGGACGCCCTGGTGGCAAGAAGGGCGGACCAAGACAAGGACAGAAGTCAAAGAAAGCTCGTCGCGAAGAGATTGATAATTTACGCGCACCATCACTTGGTGGCGCTGTTGTTCCGCATGGAGATGGAAGCACTCCAGTAAGACTTCGTCGCGGTGCATCTCTTGCTGATTTAGCCGAAAAAATTAATGCCGATTCTGGCGCATTAGTTGCTGCACTTTTCCACTTAGGCGAAATGCTTACTGCAACTCAGTCAGTAGATGAAGATACTTTCGCACTTCTTGGTGCAGAACTTGGTTACGCAATCACAGTTGTAAGTCCAGAAGATGAAGACCGTGAATTGCTAGGTGACTTTGATATTGATCTTGATGCTGAAGTTGCAGGATATGCAGCGGAAGATTTAGTTTCGCGTCCACCTGTCGTAACAGTCATGGGTCACGTTGATCACGGTAAAACATTGTTACTTGATGCATTGCGAAAAGCTCAAGTTGCAAAAGGTGAAGCTGGTGGAATTACTCAGCACATTGGTGCTTATCAAATTCACCGCGAACATGATGGTGTCGACCGTGCGATTACATTTATTGATACACCGGGCCACGAGGCGTTTACCGCCATGCGTGCTCGTGGTGCAAAAGTAACTGACATTGCGATCTTGGTTGTTGCAGCTGACGATGGCGTTATGCCGCAAACGATTGAAGCGTTAAATCACGCACAAGCAGCAAATGTTCCAATCGTTGTTGCCGTTAACAAGGTTGATAAAGAGGGCGCAAACCCAGGAAAGATTCGTCAACAGTTAACTGAGTACAACTTAGTAACTGAGGAGTACGGCGGAACAACTTTGTTCGTAGATGTTTCTGCAAAAACTGGAACTGGTTTAGATGATTTGATCGAATCTGTTTTCTTAACTGCAGACGCAGCTATTGATCTTCGCGCAGTTGCAGCCGGTGAAGCGCGTGGAATTGCAATTGAAGCCCACCTTGATAAAGGTCGCGGACCCGTTGCCACTGTTCTAGTACAACGTGGAACACTTAATGTTGGAGACGCAATTGTTTCCGGTGGTGCATTTGGTCGCGTGCGCGCAATGCTTGATGAGCATGGCGAGAATGTTGTGAGTGCCGGTCCATCTCGTCCAGTTCAAGTACTTGGATTCACTTCGGTACCTGGTGCTGGCGATACCTTCTTAGTTGCTGATGAAGATCGCACTGCACGTCAGATTGCCGAAAAGCGTCAAGCAGCAGAACGAAATGCATTACTTGCTAAAGCACGTAAGAAAGTTTCTCTTGAAGACTTTATGGAGCAATCCAAGATCACCACTCTCAATCTCATTCTGAAGGGAGATGTCGCCGGATCTGTTGAAGCACTTGAAGATGCATTGTTGCAACTTGATGTCGGAGCAGAAGTTGATCTGCGCGTAATTCACCGTGGCGTAGGTGCGATCACAAAGAGCGATATCACCCTTGCTTCTGCATCAACTGCGGTAGTTATCGGATTTAACGTTAAGCCAGAACCACAAACTGCAATCTTCGCTGATCGCGAAGGTGTGGAAGTCCGCTTCTACTCAGTTATCTATCAAGCAATTGAAGAAATTGAGAAAGCACTTAAAGGTCTGCTCAAGCCTGAGTACGAAGAGGTTGTACTTGGAAGCGCAGAAGTTCGCGAAGTCTTTAAATCTAGCAAGTTCGGAAATATCGCTGGATCTATTGTTCGTGACGGTGCAATTCGCCGAAATGCAAAAGCCAGATTATTGCGTGCCGGTGAAAAAATCGCTGATGAGCTATCAATTGACACTCTTAAACGATTCAAAGATGACGCTACCGAAGTTAAAGAAGGATACGAGTGCGGAATTGGACTTGGATCATTTAATGACATCAAGGTAGAAGACATTATTGAGGTTTACGAGATGCGAGAAAAGAAGCGCGCTTAATGGGACGCTCTTATCGAACTCGAAAAGTTGCTGATCGAATTAAAGAAGTAGTCGCTCAGGCGTGTGAAGGAAAGATTAAAGATCCACGCCTTGGTTTTCTAACGATTACAGATGTTCGGGTTACCGGCGACTTGCAACATGCTTCCGTTTTCTACACTGTATTTGGTGATGAGCGAGCACGTGCAGATACCGCTGCAGCACTCGAGAGCGCTAAGGGCGTATTGCGAACCACTCTTGGCCGCGAAATTGGTTTACGGATCGTTCCAACAATTGAATTTTTTGCGGATGCGTTACCAGAAAGTGCTGCACAACTTGAAAGTGTGATCGCAGCTGCGCATCGTAAAGATGAAAAACTCCAATTAATGAGAAGTGTTGCAGAATTCGCTGGCGAAGCAGATCCTTATCGCAAGCCGCACGTTAAACAAGTTTCAACTGAAGAGGATGAGCAGACCAGGCAGTCATGAAATCTGGCTTTCTTGTTATAGATAAAGATCAAGATTTCACTAGCCATGATGTTGTTGCCTTAGCTCGAAAATCATTAAAAGAAAAACGAATCGGGCATGCCGGCACTTTGGATCCAATGGCAACTGGCGTATTGGTTCTTGGCGTAGGACATGCAACACGTCTACTTTCATTTATCACAGATGGATCTAAAACTTACTTAGCCACAATCAGATTAGGAAGCGCAACAAATACAGATGATGCGCAAGGAGAAGTAATTTCAGTTGCGTCACGTGAGCACATTGCTGCAATTACAGAGATTCAAATTACAACAGAGTTAGCCAAACGCACTGGTGATATTTTGCAGCGCCCAAGTTCAGTTTCAGCGATCAAAGTTGATGGAGTGCGGTCATATAAGCGGGTACGCGATGGGGAAGCGGTCGAATTAGAAGCCAGACCCGTTCATATCTACAGCCAAAAAATATTAAAGATCAGTAGATCCGATGATTTTGTTGATGTTGAAATTGAACTCACCTGTTCTGCAGGAACTTATATAAGAGCAATCGCCCGTGACCTAGGAGATGTTTTAAATGTCGGTGGCCACTTAACACAATTACGGCGCACTCATGTTGGTACATTTACAATTGAGAATTCAATTACTTCTACGGAATTAAAAAATGGGAAAGAGCCTAAAGTCATGCAGTTGGTCGATGCGGTCAGGTCACTCTTTAAGGTCAGGGAAATTACTGAAGATGAAGAGATCTCAATATTTTATGGCCGGGCGATTAATGAAAATTCTGGAGATGATAATTCTGACCGGCAGGCTGCAGTTAATTCAGTAGGCGAAGTGATTGCAATACTTGAACCAAAAGATGGCCGCCTGCATCCATCAATAGTCTTTCCAAAGGATGCCGCAAAATGAGAGCTTCGATGAAAATTTATGGAGAGATTGGCTCAACAAATGTTGTTGCTATTGGAATATTCGATGGAGTGCATTTAGGTCATCAACAAATTATTGCTACTGCGGTAAAGGCTAAAGCAGATAGTAACTCTCCTAAATTAGTGGCATTAACTTTCGATCCACATCCAACTGCAATTTTGGCGCCGGAAAAAGAACCACCACGGCTCACCACTCTTGAAGATCGTGTTCAACTCTTGCAAGCAGCGGGGGCAGATGCAGTTGCGGTAATTGAATTTGATCGGGAGTTCGCCAATTTAACACCTGCTGAATTTATTCAAGATATTTTGATTGATAAGTTATCTGCCAGTGAAGTAATAGTTGGAGAAAATTTCACATTTGGAAATAAAGCGGCAGGTACGTCAAAAGATTTAGCAGCAGTTTTATCAACTCATGTGGTTCCACTTGTCGAAAGCGGCGGGGAAGTGATTTCTTCGACTCGAATTCGCAATCTGCTGATTGCGGGCGATGTCACTCAAGTTGAAATTTTATTAGGACGTAGATTTACTTTGTCTGGAGAAGTCATTCATGGTGAGGCACGTGGCAGAACTATTGGATATCCAACTGCCAACTTAAAAGCTGCGCCAAAGATCTGCATTCCAGCAGATGGCGTATATGCCGGTTGGTTATCAATTCCTGGTGATCGCTGGCCAGCCGCAATTTCAATTGGCACCAACCCCACCTTCCCTGGCGAGCGCGGGCGCCAAGTTGAGGCTTACGTTTTAGATCGTGACGATTTAGAGCTTTACGGTGAGATTGCCACATATGAATTTGGATTAAGACTGCGTGAAACCATTGCCTTTGATGGCCTTGATCCACTGCTGATTCAGATGGCTCAAGATTGTGATCAAGTCCGAAATTTTAGTAAGTCAAATAACGTTTAGTTTTAATTATCGCTTCTATAGTTGCGATTGAGTGGACCGCGTGACAAAAATCCATTGCAGTGTCACCACTCAAAGTGCCCCGTAAGTAATCTAAGTAACTTTCTCCCTGATCAGGTGAGATGTTAAAAGTTGCTATTTTGTTTTTGATCTCATATTTAATGAGTACACCACTTCTTGATCCCTGAACCAAACCTGTTGCGTTTAACAACATTGCTTCTCGGTTATAACGCCTGCCGTTTTTTAATTTCAACCATGGTACAACTTTCCAGTATGGAACCATTCGCAACAAATTTAATCTAGCCAGAAGTGAAGTTTTCTCCGGAAATGGTCGGTAGTAGCTGGAGGCAGTTTGATCACTCATGATTAGATTTTATCTTAAGTGCCGCAACTCAAGCGGTGTAATTCATCGGATTGCACTTTGGTTGCTATTACTTGAGTTCCGTTGATGTATGCGTCCGCTTCGGCAATGCCATAAAAATATGTACGCTTAGTATTTTTACAGTAAACATATACATCTTGAATCAAGACATTATGGTTTGCTTTGACATAAGGAAAATTCCGAGTGATAAGAGAAGTGACTGGATAATTCCGGCCAAATCCAACTTTCCAGATTTGAACTTTCATAACCAACTTGGTTTGATCTAAGTTACAAATCGATCGAAAAGTTACTTTAACTGTAAATTTTTCTTCTTTTTTTAGGATGTTTGAGGAAATGTGGGCGTTATCGACTTCAAGCCGACAAGGTGCTTTCCTTTCTTGAACGGCAGCTATCGCTGAGGAGTTAGTAATTCCGAGTAAACAAGCCGTTAAAAATGCAATTATTTTCATGAACCAAGGTGACCAATTTGTGGTTATTGGTGGATTAGCACTCCACAAGTTGAACTAACCGAGGGTCATTTGTTAGCGCACAGTAATTGCGCAATTTCATGCAGGTGGATGGGTAAATGCCAGATCTGCAGCCCTGAATTGAGGGGTCTAATGAAGCCCAGCCAATTTAGGCTCAATTTAGGCTCGAATTGGCTCGGTCAGGCGTGCGCTGGTAGCCTTCGGCGCTAGG
>CAYZBP010000038.1:0-6934 GCA_964476715.1 uncultured Bifidobacterium sp.
GTCTGGCTCTTCTCTTCCATGTGATCAGCGTAAGGTGTGATCACTATGGGATCTAATGTATTTAAGGCAGTTATTCCGGCTGCCGGCCTGGGCACTCGCTTTTTGCCGGCAACCAAGTCGATTCCAAAAGAGATGCTCCCAATTGTTGATAAGCCAGCCATTCAATATGTGGTTGAAGAAGCCATTCGGGCAGGCTTAAGCGATGTCTTACTAATTACCGGAAGAAATAAAGGCGCGCTAGAAGACCATTTTGATCGAGCAATCGAACTTGAGGCAACTTTAGAAAATCGTGGAGATATTGAAAAATTAGCTGCAGTAAAAGAAATAACTGAGCTTGGAAAAATTCATTATGTTCGTCAAGGAGATCCACTCGGACTAGGTCATGCTGTGCTTACTGCCGCTAATCATGTGGGCAGTGAAACATTTGTGGTTTTACTTGGCGACGATTTGATTGCAGAGCAAGATAATTTGTTAGGTCAAATGCTTGAGGTGCATAAAAAATTTGGTGGAAGCGTAATTGCCTTGATGGAAGTTCCTGATTCTCAAGTATCTCTGTATGGAATTGCATCGGTAAAGAAAACTGATTCAAGCAATATTGTAGAAATCATAGATTTAGTTGAGAAGCCAAATGTGGAAAGTGCCCCTTCTAATTTTGCAATTATTGGCAGGTATGTTTTAGATCCAGCAATCTTTAAAGTTTTAGAAAAAACTCAGGCAGGTCGTGGTGGAGAGATCCAATTAACAGATGCAATTCGAGAACTCGCATTAAATGAAAAATTAGGTGGGCCAGTTCATGGAGTTATTTTCTCTGGACGTCGTTATGACACAGGAGATCGTGTCAGCTATTTAAAAACTGTTGTTGAATTAGCAAGTGAAAGAAAAGATATTGGTGGAGAGTTTGCTGAGTGGTTAAAAAGTTTTGTGGGGAATATGAATGGAAAACGTTGAGAGTTATTTAAAGCAACTCTTATTGCTAGCTCAACCTTTAGCGCCTTTAGATTTACCCCTATTGGATGCACATGGAGCGACCCTTGCTTCAGATGTTGAAGTAGGCACACGTCGAGTCTTAACAGGTGGAAGTCGAATTAGATCTGCTCATATTGGGATTGCGGCTTCTGTTGGGCTAGATCACCTGCCTACTCGCCCACACCCTCGCGTAGTGGTGATTTCAGCAGGTGGTGATTTAACTGAACCAGGCGAGCAACTTGAAACCGCTCATTTTTACGAAGTTAATTCCTGGTTATTGACCACCTCTGTTCGAGAGGCCGGAGCAATCGGTTATCGAGTTCATACAATTCCAACAACTTCTTCACAACTTAGATTGTTAATTGAAGATCAACTTGTTCGTGCTGACTTAATCGTCATCACCAGCGGCCCAGAGTCAGAGAGCATGACACAAGAAGCGTTAACTGAACTTGGAGTGATCAGCAAAATTCAAGTAGAGATGAACCCCAGTGGAAACCATAGTTTTGGGTTAATCGGACCAGATAAAACGCCAGTAGTAACTTTGCCAACTGATCCGATGACAGCGTTTATTTCTTTTGAACTATTTGTGCGACCAATTATTCGACAGATGTTTGGAAGAAAAAATATTTTTCATCCATCTTTAAATGCAAAATTACTAGAAGCAGTAAACTTCGAATCTGGTGCGCAGCGTTACATTCCAGCAGTCCTAGATTTAGCCAATAGTGAAAGAACTGTTAAAGCTCTTGATTTAGAAAATTGGGCAGACGCTAACGCCTTCATAATCGTTCCCGCCGGAGAGACTAATTTGCCAGCCGGAGGAGTTGTTTCTGTAATGAATCTAGAGCTGAGAGCCGATTAAATTGCTGCTTCAGAGTGGCGAAATAAAATTAAGAAAGCTAAGAAGAACTGATAAAAAGCAGTGGGAACAACTTAGGTTCAAAAATGAAAAATGGCTTAGGCCATGGGAGGCCACTTCGCCAGACCCATTGATTTCATTGCCAAGCTTTCAACAGATGCTTAAATTCCAGCGACGTGAAGAAAAAGCTTTGCGATCAATTACCTGGGCAGTTGTTTATCAGGGTCGGATTTGCGGTCAAATTACCTTGGCTGGCATTTCATTTGGCTCCTATAGAGGCGGCCATATTGGGTATTGGATTACTTCAGAACTTGCCGGGCGAGGATTTATCCCTATGGCTGTGAATTTGGTGAGTGAATATGCCTTCAAAGAACTGGGTTTACATCGTTTGGAAATTTCTATGCGTCCGGAAAATGCTGCTTCGAAGCAGGTAGCGCTCAAATGTGGATTTGAATTCGAGAGTTTACGAAAACGATTTTTACACATCGATGGGGATTGGCGAGATCATCACACTTATGTGAAAGTTCAGGAATCAACACGAAGCGGCCACACTCCTTAAATCCACGATTTGAACCATCAAAACTCCTATCGTTAACCCACCATGAGTTCAGGTTTGATCTACTTCGCCGTTGTCGCAATGTGGGTAGCGTATTTTCTACCAAGGTGGCTGCGAACTCATGATGAAATTTCAGACAACAGAAGTTTAGAGCGATATCAGAGTGCCATGAGTTTGGTATCTCTAGGAACAAGCCACGAAAATCTTCCAAGTAGAACAGAAGTGGCTGAGAATAAAATCCGGCAAATGAGGCAACGTCAATTAATTTTCATTGGTCTTGCTGTGATTTTTTTAATTGTGTTTATTTCGACATTATTTGGTGGAGTTCCATTTAAAACAAATGCACTTCCTATTTCATTAATTCTCATTTATGTTATTCATGTTCGCAGGCAAAAAATTTTTGAAGAGGTTTCAACTCGCCGCAGGCTTGCAGCAGCAAGAGCGACAAATGGAGTGCGTGCGAATTTTTCAGATGTGCTCTATCGCTCTAATGAAAATACAACAGAACATTGGATTCCATTACGTCCATCCACCACAGTGACTGTAATTCCAAATACAACGTGGCAACCGGCAGATGTTCCACTTCCAACCTATGTAACCGCTGCTAAAGCAGTTTCTCGTCCAACTAAAGAAGCACCTATAAAAGTAGAGGTCGTGGTAGGGCCAGATGAGATATTTGATCAAGTAGCGATTGAAGAAGCTGATTTACGCGCAGCTAATTAATTGAGTTAAATCCACTTTTTAAACCACATTAAAGAGTTCCATTCATCATATGTAGTTATCTGCCCCACAAAAATTGGGAAATGGTAAACAAAATTTGCAGCGATCAGAGCAGTTACAAAAATTATGGAGTAGAACTTTAATTTCTGATTGCCGAACGAACTTAGGTAATAGATGCGTAAGGCGGCTACAAGAGCCAAGATCAACCAAGGTTCAAAAACAATTGAGTAGAAAGTAAAAGTTGTACGCTGCGGATAAACAAACCAAGGCAGATATCCCGCACCCACGGCTAGCAAGATAAAGCCAGTGCTCTTTTGTCTATTTTGTCGATTTTTTAACCAAAAAATAAATAAAAGTAAAAGTGCAATTGCAGCTGACCACCAAAGTAGAGGAGTCCCCAAAGCTAAAACTTCTTGGGCGCAAGATGAGGCATCGCATCCTTTAGGAGTCTCATAGAAAAAGGAGGTCGGGCGGTACATAACTAACCAAGACCAAGCTTTGGCTTCGTAATTATGATTTTCAGTTAAATGAGTGTGAAAGTAGATCATTTCCGAGTGGTAGTGCCAAAAGGACCTGATTGCATCTGGCAATAACCCAGGGTTTTCAGCTCCCCAGTTTCGACTCCAACCTAAGGTGGATTTAAACCAACCAAACCAACTCACCACGTAGATTAAAACCGGAAGAATCCCTAACTGAGCCGAGAGAGAAGTTGTGATTTTCAGGTAATTTCTACTTTTGTCTTCTTCATTTTCTTTATTTATGCGGACTCGATAGATGTTTCGGATTAAGTAGTAAATTCCAAAAAAAGCAATGTAGTAAATGGCACTCCACTTAGTTGCCAAGGCTAACCCAAATAAAAAGCCCGCTGCCCAGAAATTTTCCTTGAGTAAAGCGTAAAGACCTACTAACACAAAAAACATAAGAGTCATATCTAAAAGAGAGGTACGTGACATTACAAGATGTAATCCATCAAGTGAGACCAAGGCTGCTGAAAGTAATGCCCATCTCTCAGAGTTAAAAAGATGTTTTGCAATTAAATAGACAAAAAGAATGGAAATTGTTCCGAGTAATGCTGTAGAAAATCTCCAGCCAAACGAGTTGTCACCAAACAATTTAATTCCTGATGCAATAACCCATTTACCTACCGGGGGATGAACGATAAATTCGGCACTCCCCTTTTCAATTTCAACGCCATACTTTAGAAAATCTCTTGCCCCGTCTACATAGTAAATTTCATCAAAGACCAATTCATTCGGACGTCCAAGATTTACAAAACGAACTATTGCTGAGAATGCAAGAATCAGCAGTAGCCACCTACGGATTAGAAGGTACCGGAACCCTTCCAGCGCTTTGGTCATAGAGGATAGGTTAGAACCTGAGATGATAGGAGTGTGAAAAAGAGCCAATTAATCCTTGCTGGCGCCCCTTTAGGTAACAGCCGAGACCTTTCGCTACGGGTGCGAGATTTATTGAGTGAAGTGGATCTGATTGCCGCCGAGGACACTCGTCGACTTTTACGGCTTTGTAGCGATTTAGAGATTTCACTTAGCGCTCCAGTCATTTCATTTTTTGCCGGAAATGAAGCGCAGCGAACTCCTGAATTAATCTCAGCTTTAATTGAAGGGAAAACTGTTTTAGTTATCACTGATGCAGGTATGCCAGGAATTAGTGACCCTGGATATTTAATTGTTAGAGCTGCACTGGATGCAAATTTTGAAATTGAAGTTGTACCTGGGCCAAGTGCTGCAAGTACAGCGTTATTACTTTCTGGTTTGTCTATGGAGCGATATATTTTTGATGGATTCCCACCTCGAACACAACAGGCGCGGCAAAACTATTTTGAAAGTATTAAGTCAGAGAGTCGGACTGTAGTTTTATTTGAAGCGCCGCACCGCATTAGAGAAACCCTTGAAGATGCAATCAAAATTTTAGGTGACCAACGCCAAGGCGCAGTGTGTCGTGAAATGACTAAAACTCATGAAGAAACTGTGCGTGGGTCGTTAGCGGAATTGGAAAAATGGGCCAATTCAAAAGAGATGTTGGGTGAAATAACTTTGGTTATTGCCGGCCCAAGTGCTGGCGAGATCGCAGAGTTAACGCCGTTTCAGATTGCCGCAAAAGTGAAGGAGTTGGAGGGGGTTGGAGCAACAAGGCAAGAGGCGGTCGCACAAATAGCAACTGAGTTTGGCTTACGCAAACGAGCGATATTTGATGCCTTGGTCGCCTCTAAGATAGGACAGTGAGCAACAAAGCCTTTTACCTAACGACGCCGATTTACTATGTAAATGATGCGCCGCATATTGGTCATGCTTACACGACGGTAGCTGGCGATGTTTTGACTCGTTGGCACCGCCAAAAAGGTGAGAAAGTTTGGTTTTTGACAGGCACCGATGAACATGGTCAAAAAGTTATGCGAACTGCCGAAGCGAATGGCAGTGATCCACAGAGTTGGGCCGATCGTTTAGTCGAGACTGCTTGGATTCCCACGTGGAAAAAATTAAATATTGCCAATGATGATTTTATTAGAACGACTGAAGATCGACACATGGAACGCGTGCAACGTTTCTTGCAAGGACTCAAGGATTCTGGGCACATCTACGAAGGTAAATATGAAGGACCTTATTGCGTCGGATGCGAAGAATTTAAACTTGCTGGAGATTTACTCGATGGTGCGACACCTGATGAAAAACTTTGTCCGATCCATTCAAAACCCGTAGAGCTTTTAAGTGAAACAAATTGGTTTTTTAAATTATCAGCCTTTGCCCAACCTTTGATTGAATATTACAAAGCTAATCCCAGCGCATGTGAGCCAGCAAGTGCACGTAATGAAGTTTTATCCTTCCTAGAGGGAGGAGTTTCTGATCTTTCAATTTCGCGCTCATCATTTGATTGGGGAATCCCAGTTCCATGGGATACAAAGCAAGTGGTTTATGTCTGGTTTGATGCGCTACTTAATTATGCAACTGCCGTAGGAATTGGCGATGATCCAACTTCTGAAGGAGGAAAAAAGTTTGCCCAGAGTTGGCCCGCTGATGTACACCTTGTTGGCAAAGATATCCTCAGATTCCATGCGGTCATCTGGCCAGCGATGTTAATGGCAGCAGGATTACCTGTACCTAAAAAAGTTTTTGCACATGGATGGTTGCTTGTTGGTGGCGAGAAAATGAGTAAGAGCAAATTAACTGGAATCGCACCTTCAGATATAACTGATTTCTTCGGTGTCGATGCATTTAGATATTACTTCTTAAGATCGATTCCATTTGGTACAGACGGCTCTTTTTCTTGGGAAGATATGATCGCTCGATATACGAGTGAACTCGCCAATGATTTTGGAAATTTAGCTTCTAGGTCCATTGCCATGATTGAAAAGTATTGCGAAGGTAAAATCCCACAACCAGCAGCAGAACCAAAACTTGCCGAAGCTGCCCAAAAAGCCTGTGAAATTGCAGATGAACGTATCTGCGCTTTAGATTTCCAAGGTGGAATTTTAGCGATTTTAGATTTTTGCAAAGTCGTAAATGGATATGTAACGGAACAGGCTCCGTGGGTTCTTGCTAAAGATCCAGCAAACAAAGTAGAACTCGAAAAAGTTTTGTACACAACTGTAGAATCTCTACGAATCCTTGCAGTGTTATTTCATCCAGTTATGCCTGAGACCTCTGAAAAATTATGGGAGGCACTCGGTGCAAAAATTCTCGGCCCAATTAGTGACCAGAAAATAAGTGAAGTCGCTACATGGGGACAATTGCCTGCAGGCGTTCAAGTATCTAGAGGAGAAGTACTTTTCCCTAGATTGCCAGAACCGGAGAACGCGTGACCGATCGGCACAATCGCGA
>CAYZBP010000039.1:0-6925 GCA_964476715.1 uncultured Bifidobacterium sp.
TCATCACCAAACAACAAGAGCGCACCGGCTTGAGTGTCCAATCCAAGGTGGGCGAACTCTTCAACGGCCAAGATGCATGAGTTGTCTAGAAACTCCATTGTGGCTGGCAAGATTCCAGCACGCACAACTTGATCAACGGCATTTGATGCGGCAGCTAAGTCAGTGAAATAAGCAACTCCATATTTTGCAGCCCGTGGTCGGGGATTCAAAATCGTAGTTATCTCGGTAAAAATTCCAAGCGTTCCTTCGCTACCGACGAATAATCTAGTTAAGTCATATCCGGCAACATCTTTAACCATTCGCGAACCAGTTCGAACAATTTCGCCAGTTCCGGTGACCACTTCTAAACCTAAGATGTAATTTTTAGTTGTTCCATATTTCAATCCGCGCAAACCGCCTGCACTTGTTGCAACGTTGCCACCAATTGTTGAAACATTTTTTGATCCTGGATCGGGAACAAACATCAACCCTTCTTTTGCAACAGTCTCATCAAGAATTTGATTTGTAACTCCAGGCTGCACAACTGCCAACATCTGGGCACGATCTACTTCAAGAATTTTATTCATCTTGTTCATGCTCAAAACAATTCCACCATTTAATGGGACGGTCGCAGCACACAAATTGCTTCCCGCTCCTCGAGCAATTATCGGAGTCTTAGTACTTGCTGCAAATTTCACGATTTCGACAACTTCTTGAGTAGACCTTGGCGTAACCACAACTTCTGGCAATCCATGAAAAAGTGGAGTTGCATCACGACTATAACTTTCTAAAGCAACGGCATCACCATGCACTATTTCAGCGCCAACCAGAGCGGTGAGCCGGCCAACCAATTTTTGATTGTCGTGGTTTGGGGCTGGTGACATTGGGGCTTGCCTGCCTTTCTGCCGTTATTGGGGGGTACTCAAATTGGGCGTACCCGCCGTAGAGTACCGCTCAAAGATAACCATAAATGGGGGCAAAATGCAGGCAACCGTCTTTGATCAGCGGCGAAATATTCTCGGTGAGGGCCCAACCGCCACCGGCGCTAAAAATCAGCAGATTCAATGGGTCGACATCATGGGCAAGATGGTTCGCACGCGCCATTTGATCACTGGAGAAATTTCGGAATATGCAACAGCTGAGCATGTTGGTTTTGCAATCCCGCGCAAGGTCGGCGGAGATGTAATTGGAACTGCTAATGGACCGCATCTTCGTGATGCTGACGGAACTTTGCATAATTTGCCAACTCGGATAGATGCCGATGGTTTTGATGCGACTCAAGTAGTTCGCTGGAATGACGGGAAAATTTCACCTGCCGGAGATTTATTTTTGGGAACAATGGGTTATAAATTTGAAAGCAAAGTCGCCGCTCTTTATCAGATGCGTGGAGATGGAAAACACATGCGTCGGATTTTCGGAGATGTAACTATCAGCAATGGTCTCGATTGGACTCCTGATGGAAAAACTATGTTTTATATTGACACAACTTTACAAAGAGTGGACAAGTTAGATGTAGTCGAACGGGATGTGATCAACCGGCGTCCATTTATTAATTTTCCAGAGAACATGGGAATGCCAGATGGAATGTCAGTTGATGCAAATGGAAATCTTTGGGTCGCATTTTGGACAGGCTCTGCAGTGCGTTGCTTTGATGGCGAAAATGGAAAGCAACTTGATGAAATAAATTGCCCAACTCCAAGAATTACTTCGTGCGTATTTGCTGGTGAAAATTTAGATCAATTAATCATCACAAGCGCTCGTGAAGAAAGTGAAGTGGGCGAACCAAAGGAATCAGGAATGACATTCATCGCAACTCCCGGAGTGCGCGGTCAAAAGACCACACTCTTTGGAGCGTAATGCCTGATCTATATACCTTTGGCGAAGCAATGGCGTTGTTCCTATCCGAAGACACCGATTCTGTAATTGATGCAAAGTTGTATCGTCGAAGCACAGCTGGTGCTGAAGGAAATGTTGCTGTAGCCGTTTCAAGACTTGGTTTACACGCGCATTTTTATACACATTTAGGACAAGATGAATTAGGTACTGCAATTCTTGATGATTTCATCGCTGAAGGTGTGGATGTCTCTGAAGTTAAGCGAGTGCCAGAATTTAGTGGAACCATGATAAGAAATCCTGGTACTACTCGCCCTGTTGAAGCTACGTACTTAAGAAAAGGCGCGGCCGCAACAACGATTTCGCCCGCTGATATCAACTTAGGAATGTTGCACTCATCTAAATGGGTTCATACAACTGGAATTACATGTGCTATCTCACCTTCTGCGGCCAATGCTGTTGATTTTGCATTAACAAAAGCTAGGGATGCAAAAATTACCTGCTCTTTAGACCTAAATATCAGACGAAAATTATGGAGCGAAGCTCAAGCACGAGTAGTTCTTGAACCATTAGCTCGTGATGTTGATCTGCTTATTGGTGGAGAAGATGAGTACCTCGCAATCTTCGGCGAGAAGGATCCAAAGCGCGCCCTCGAATTAGTTTCTGATCGTGGATGCAAAATTGCGATCATGACAAAAGGGGACCAGAAGATTAGGTACCTTATTAATGGTGAGTTTGGAGAAATCACTCCACCGAAAGTTAAAGCTGTTGATCCGGTTGGATCAGGAGATGCATTTACAGGTGGGGTCATCTCAGGTTTGTTGAGCGGTCTTACTCCCATAGATGCAATAAAACAAGGAAGCGTTTCAGGTGCTCGTGTAGCAAGCCAATTTGGTGATTGGGCTGGATTGCCAACTGGGGTTAAAGGTAGGACTGATCCAGCGATAATTGCCCAACTAACCGGAGGAGTCCAATGAGTGTTATTGAAACATTATTGAAAAGTGGCGCAGTTGCGATTGTCCGTACCCCCGATCAAGCCAGTTGTCAGGAAGCTGCTGATGCAATTGTTGGCGCTGGATTAACTTCAATTGAAATTACACTTACAACTCCAGGGGCGTTTGATGTAATTGCATCGCTTGCGGCTCGGCCAAATGTTTGCGTCGGAGTAGGAACCGTTCTGACGACCTCTGATGTTGCAAATGCAGCAAAAGCTGGAGCAACTTTTGTGGTTTCTCCAAATACAAATCCTGAAGTAATTGCGGCGACTAAAAAAGCCGGTTTGATTTCAATTCCTGGAGTTGCAACTCCAAGTGATGTTGCTGCGGCACTTGCTGCAGGTGCCGATGTATTGAAATTATTTCCAGCATCTTCATACGGACCAGCGCACCTAAAAGCATTACGTGATCCATTCCCCGGAAATCTTTGGTGTCCAACTGGAGGATTAAGTGTGGCCGCGGTCCCAGATTGGTTTGCTGCTGGCGCAAATATGGTTGGCCTCGGTGGCCCCCTTCTAAAAGGTGGTCTTTCTGCAATTCCAGCAAATGTGGCTGCTTTCTTGGCTGCCGTTGCGCAAGCGAGAGAGATAAACTCATGAGTATGAAATTATCCAATGACCATATTTTAGTAACTGGTGGTGCAAAAGGAATTGGTGCTGCAATTGTGCTCGATGCGGCTCAAGCAGGTGCCCGCGTCTCATTTGTGGATATCGATGTAGCGGGTTCTGAAAAATACCTAGGTGAGTTAAAAGCTGCTGGCCATAAAGTTGAATTTGAAAGAGCCGATGTCGGTAACTTTTCCGACTTAGAGCAAGCTCATAAAAAATTGGTAAGCAAACAAGGTGATTTCACTGGTGTAGTTAATAACGCCGGAGTAAATTCATATGCAGATCCAGTAACAATGACTGATGAAGAATGGGATGCCTTTTTTGCAATTGACATGAAATCAATTTGGCACACTGCCAAATTAACTTTGCCAGCCATGCGTAAAGCTCAAAAAGGTTCAATTGTAAATATTGCATCTATTCACGCCCGACTTACCTTTCCAAATTACTTTCCATATGGTGCAGCGAAATCAGCAGTGCTGGGTTTAACCCGCAACTTAGGAATTGATGAAGGTCATAACAACATTAGATGTAATGCGGTTTCTCCTGGTTACATCATGACTCCGCTTTCAGAAGCCTGGTATGCCGAAGAGGCTGGCCGTTATGAGCGTGCACTCTCTATTCAGCCAATGGGCAGAGTTGGCCAAGCAGTTGAGATCGCAAAAATCGTCACCTTCTTACTTTCTGACGACGCTTCATTTGTGAATGGATCTGATTGGGCCGCCGATGGCGGGTTAGGAGCGCGATCAGCATGAGTTCATCAATGAGATTAAAAGGTCATCACGTACTAGTAACAGGTGGATCTCAAGGAATCGGTGCAGCCATAGTTGTAGATGCTGCCGCTGAGGGTGCTCGAGTTTCATTTTTTGATATTGATGTTGAACGTGGTGAAGCACTTGCCGCCAAATTGAATTCTGAAGGTAATGAAGTGCTCTTTGTTAAAGCAGATGTTTCAAAATTCGAGCCATTTAAAGCAGCTTTTGATGTAGCGGTTGCAAAATTCGGCCCAGTAACTGCTGCTTGTTCAAATGCCGGACGTAACTCTTATGCAGATCCAGTTACTTACACAGATGAAGAGTGGGAATCTTTCTTCGCATTAGATTTAAAATCTAGTTGGTACATTGCCAAGTTATGTTTACCAGAAATGCGTAAAGCTAAAAAAGGATCAATTGTTTTGATCTCATCTATTCACGGACGCATGACTGCACCAAACTATTTCCCTTACTCTGCAGCCAAAGGTGGGTTAATCGGATTAGCACGCAACTTAGCTCTGGATGAAGGTGCCTTAAATATTCGCACAAATACTGTTTCTCCTGGATATACCTTGACCGCCTTAGTTGACTCTTATTTTGATCTCTACCCTGATCGCAAAGCAGATGCTGAAGCGGTGCAACCTATGGCTCGAATGGGAAATCCTTCAGAAATTGCAAAAGTAGTTTCTTTTGTTTTATCTGATGAAGCTTCATTTATAAATGGTGCTGATCTAATGGTTGATGGCGGGCTTCACGCACGTTTTGCTTAATCAAATTTCATAAAACAAAGGAGTTGCAAATGTCAGAGTGGAAAAGCAGTCGCGATCCAAAAGGTCCGATGCATGCTGGGATTTCATTATTAAGTAACCAAAAGGTAATAAGTGCTGATGCAGACAATCTGCCTGAGAGTGCAAAGAGATTTACCGATGGAAGTCGCTGGAAGGTGGAAATTCCATCTGTTGAAGGACCGGCTGCCATGCGCGTTGTTATTGAAGAAGCCGCAAAACATAAATTAGCTTTCCATCGCGCCAGCCAAGGTAGCGGAATCATGATGCTTACAGATCCAGAGATCAAAGAATTTTTAGAGCTGGGCGAAAAAGCTAACGCCGAAGTTTGTCTTTTTGTCGGCCCACGTTCCTCTTGGGATATTGGTCGTGCAACTATCGGCACATCAAGTGCAACAGTTCATCCATCACTACGTGGCGCCGATCAACTTCGCTTTGCCGTAGAAGATGTTCTACACGGAGTTAAACTAGGAGTTAAATCGATATTAGTTGGTGATATTGGATTACTTGATGTTTTAGGTAAAGCTAAACGCAGTGGGGATTTGCCGGCAGATTTAGTATTGAAAACCTCAGTTGCTCTTCCTTGCAACAATCCAGCGACCGCCGCGTTGTATGAAGATCTTGGCGCTTCTACTTTGAATCTAACTACCGATTTATCTTTGGCTCAGATTTCAGCTATCCGTTCGCAAGTTGATATCCCTGTGGATGTCTACGTAGAAGCTGCTGACGATTTTGGGGGTGCAGTTCGTCATTATGAGGTTCCAGATTTAGTTCGCGTTGCGGCGCCGATCTATTTGAAATTTACCGTTCGTAATGCACCTGGGCTTTACCCATCTGGTACGCATTTGCAAGGTGCGGTGGAAGCAACTGCACGTGAACGAGTACGTCGTGCAGCAATTGGAACTGGAATGCTCACTCGCTACGAAATGAGTTAAAAATTTCCCAAAGTAAAGTTTTTGTCTCCAAAATATCGATTCAGGGAGCGCAAATTGGGGGCGAAAATCCGCTTCCGATTTTCAGAAATCAAAATAGGGACCGCTCGGTAAAGTTTCTAAATGAGTTTTCTGCTGAACAAAGTAATTTAGTTGGATATGAAACTGGGGAAATCTATCTTCCGCACCGTTGGCAAGACAGATACACCCGAGAATTGACTTCAACGGAAATCACCACAGTAGTTCTTGAAAATGAATATTTGAAAGCAACTTTTTTGCCTGAACTTGGTGGACGTTTATATTCACTTTTTGATAAAGAGAATCAACGAGAATTACTATTTACAAATCCAATTCTGCAATTTGCCAACCTGTCGATTTTAAACGCTTGGTTTTCAGGTGGTATTGAATGGAATATGGGGCAATATGGCCACACATTTGGAACCTGTTCGCCGGTTCATGTTGCAAAGTTAAGTGATGAAAATGGCCATGAATTTATTCGGATTTATGATTATGAAAGAACTCGCAATTTCTATTGGGCGATTGATTGCCATTTGCCCTTAGGAGCAAGGAATTTAAGAGTTCATGTTCGAATAATGAATGATCGGTCTGAAATGACGCCAATGTATTGGTGGACAAATATTGCAGTTCGTGAAACTCCAAAAGCCCGAGTATTTGGTAGCACCGATGATGTAATTTTTGTGGATCAAGGTTTTGCCGGGTACGGAACTGGCAAATTGCCTTATTTGCCAACAGTGCCAGGTGTTGACCTCTCTTTTCCACAGAATTTTCCATTTGCTAATGAGTATTTCTTTCAAAACCCCAAATCTATGAGTTCTCCATGGGAGTCAATCCTTTATGAGGATGGTCAAGTTTTTTATGAACGAAGCACGGCGGAATTGCGATACAAGAAGATGTTTTGCTGGGGCAATCACGTTGGAGGCAGAGGCTGGCAGGAATTCCTATCAGATGCTTCCTCACCAAATTTCTCCCCTTATTTAGAACTTCAGGCTGGACTTGCTCCAACCCAATTACATGGTTACCAAA
>CAYZBP010000040.1:0-6744 GCA_964476715.1 uncultured Bifidobacterium sp.
TGATGTTGGATTTACTAGATGGCTTAGATAATGAACGAACCAGGCTAGAGATGGTGCGTAAAAAACCATTGGCATTCCCACCTGAACCGTTTCGCTATTTGATTATTCAAATTACCCGTTGGTCAATTAATAGAGCCGATGAGCACAGCGGTAAACGCAATTTATGGCTTCGTTTCTTAGATCGTCTTGGATTAGGTTTCGATTCTTAAGGCTGAGAGATAGGCTTAACTCATGGCAAATCATGGAAACCTTTATGGACCAAGTTTTACCTTTTTAGGAATTCCAGCATGTGATTTGGAAATCGAAAAAACTTATTCCGATGCTGATGTAGTTATTGTTGGTGCTCCGGTCGATGGAGGAACTTCACATCGCTCGGGAACTAAATTTGGACCAATGGCGATTCGCGCCGGAGATTACTTGCCTCATGATGGTTCCCGCCCACATTTAGCATTACGCGTAGATGCACTTCAACAATTAAAAGTAGTAGATGCTGGTGATTTAGCAATGCCCTCAAGTCATCTAGAAGAATCTTTAAACCTGCTTGAAGTCGAGAGTGAAAAAATTGCTAAGAGTGGTGCAATTCCACTGGTGCTTGGCGGAGATCATTCAATTGCTTCTGCCGATATTGCCGGCGTTGCCAAAGCTCTTGGTTGGGGCAAAATTGGAGTGATCCATTTTGATGCCCATGCAGATACTGGCGACAATCAGATGGGGCAACTTTACGGACACGGAACACCGATGCGCCGGTTAATTGAAAGAGGCGCAGTTCGGGGCGATCGTTTTCTGCAAATTGGATTACGAGGATATTGGCCAGAAGATGAAACCTTAAAGTGGATGTCCGAACAAGGAATGCGTTCCTATGAGATGACTGAAATCAACGCACGCGGACTAAATCTCATTCTTGATGAAGCACTCAAAACTGTAATGCAAGATTGCGTTGGGGTATTCCTTTCTGTAGATATAGATGTTGTTGATCCAGGAATGGCACCAGGGACGGGCACTCCTGAACCAGGCGGATTAACTAGTCGTGAATTACTTGAGGCTGTACGTCGTATTGCACTTGAAGTTCCCGTTGTTGGAATGGATATTGTTGAGGTTTCTCCTCCTTATGATTGCGCTGACATAACTGCAATCTTGGCAAATCGAGTAGCGCTAGAAGTTTTAAGTGCGATTGCCCATAAGAAAAATAATGAAAAAAATAAGAGCAGTGAACCGTATAACCCTAAGCGCAACTTGCTAGACCGTTAATTTTTAAAGCCAAGGTTTTGTTCACCTAAAGTTTCCTAAAATTGGGTTTTTAGCAATCTGATAGAGAGATGATTTCCGCCTACCACCCGGAGGATTTCATGGCTGCAGTAAAAAATGCATTTGGGATTACTGACATTACGCGTGAATTTGGTTCAGTTAAATACATGAAAGAGGCGCAAGCTCTTATCATTCGCGACTTAGTAAAAGAGTACGATCTCTCTAATTTTCTAGAAATCGGATTTTTTCACGGCAAGTCTTCAATTTACATGGGCGCAATCCTGCGCGAAATCGGCAAAGGACATTTATTAACAATCGATCTAGAGGGTGCGCGCAAAAAATCACCAAACATAATTGATCTTATTGACGCTACTGGCTTTGCAGATTTGATCACTCCAGTCTTTGCGCACAGGTCCTATACATGGGAACTTGCAAAATTGATTCGTGACGGAAAACGAGAGTTGTTTGATTTCTGTTATTTAGACGGGGGACACACATTTGATGTAACCGCTCTTGGAGTGATGTTGGTAAGTGCTTTGATGAAGCCTGGCGGCATTTTAGTTATTGATGATTTGGATTGGTCGATGGCAAATTCGAAGCATTACCAAGAGCATCCTGATCAGGCGGATAAATATTCAATTGATGAGCAAAATTCTCAGGGGATTAGAATCGTTTGGAACAAATTATTGCCTGAGGTTGGATTTAAGAAGATCAGAGAAGTTCCTGAACATTCTTGGGGTATAGCTCAATACATGTAATCTTTAAAGAGCTGCAAAAGCCTGATCAATAATATCGAGCGCTTCATTTAGTAAATTGTCAGGCATGACAAGTGGAGGAAGAAAACGTAATACGTTGCTGTAGGTACCGGCAGTTAACACCAAGACACCATTTGCTTGGCAAAATTTAACAACTGCAGATGTTGCACTTGAATTTGGTTCGATGCTTCCTGGGATAACTAGTTCTACTGCTTGCATCGCCCCACGACCACGAACTTCACCAATGACTGAGTACTTTTTCTGCATCTCAAGCAGGCGCGAGCTCATGATTTTCCCGATTTCATTTGCGCGCTTAATCAAATCTAGATCTGCAATGGTTTGGATTGCACCAAGAGCGGCTGCACATGCAATTGGAGAACCACCAAATGTTCCACCTAATCCACTTGCATGAACGCTATCCATTACTTCAGCTCTTCCGGTTAATGCTGAAAGTGGTAATCCGCCGGCAATACCTTTAGCTGTTGTGATTAAGTCAGGAATTACATTTTCATCTTCACATGCAAACATTTGACCGGTGCGAGCAAATCCAGTTTGCACTTCATCTGCCACAAAAAGTATTCCGTTGCTTTTTGCAAAACTTGCTAAACCCGGAAGGAAACCTTTTGGCGGAACTATGAATCCACCTTCACCTTGAATCGGCTCAATCACAATTGCAGCGATATTTTGTAGTCCGATCTCTTTTTCCATTTTGTGGGTGATCAGATCCAAAATTTCATCTGCGTATTTTTGTGGATCAGAGTGAGAACGGAAAGGGTAAGCCATCGGCATGCGATAAATCTCTGGAGCAAACGGGCCAAAACCATCTTTGTATGGCATGTTCTTTGCAGTCATTCCCATAGTCAAATTAGTACGACCGTGATAACCATGTTCGAAAACAACAACCGCGGGACGCTTTGTATAGGCGCGGGCGACCTTCACTGCATTTTCAACTGCTTCAGCACCAGAATTAAACAGAGCTGATTTTTTTGCATGATTACCAGGTGTTAAGTGGTTGAGTGCTTCGCAAACTTCAACATAACCTTCATACGGAACAACCATGAAGCAGGTATGTGTAAATGCCTTGACTTGATCGACTACTTTTTCAATTACTAAATCTGCGGAGTTTCCAACATTTACAACAGCGATACCTGCGCCCATATCGATAATTGAGTTTCCATCGACATCGATTATTACTCCACCACCGGCACGTTCAACAAAAACTGGCATTGCCATTCCAAGTGAGGCGGAAACAGCGTTGGCTCGTCTTGCAATCAACTCTTTAGATTTTGGCCCTGGAATCTCGGTTTGCAAATGGCGCACCTGCGGCAGGTTGCTGCCAGTTAGCCGGGTTCCTTCATCGAGGGCGCTCATGAGAGTAAGAGTAGAACAAGTAGGCATATGAATGAACTATCTGGTCCGACCTGAGAGGATTAGCCCATGCGCGATATCTCGATTTTGGGTTCAACTGGCTCAATTGGCGTGCAAGCACTTGAGGTAATTGCTGCAAATCCAACACAGTTCCGAGTCGTGGCACTTGCCGCTGGGGGATCAAATATTCCGCTACTAGTAGATCAGGTACGAACTTTTGGCGTCAAAGTGGTTGGCGTCGAAGGAGATGGCGCGCTACTTCGAGATGCTTTGCCGGGCGTTAATGTAATTGACGGAAAAGGCGCAGCTGCACAAGTAGCAGCAATTCCGGTCGATGTAGTTCTAAATGCGATTACCGGTTCAGTCGGACTTGCTCCAACACTGAATGCCTTAGGAGTTGGAAATAAAGTTGCTCTTGCAAATAAGGAATCACTGGTTGCAGGCGGAGATTTAGTTTTACATGCTGCAAAACCTGGGCAATTAATTCCGGTTGATTCAGAACATTCAGCATTAGCACAAGCGCTGCGCGCCGGAACAAAAAATGAAATTTCTAAATTAATTCTTACAGCAAGCGGCGGCCCATTTAGAAATAGAAATGATTTGAGTGATGTGACATTAGAAGAGGCCCTTGCTCACCCAACTTGGAACATGGGACCTGTTGTAACTATAAATTCAGCCACGTTGGTAAATAAAGGTCTAGAAATTATTGAGGCACATTATTTATTTGATATTCCATATTCAAAGGTTGAAGCGGTAATTCATCCGCAATCGATGATTCATTCAATGGTGGAATTCAACGATGGCTCTGTGATTGCGCAAGCCAGTCCACCTTCAATGAAGTTGCCAATTGCTTTGGCACTTAGCTGGCCAGAAAGAACTGCTGGAGCAATTACTCCGATTGATTGGAGCACTGCGCACACCTGGAATTTTGCGCCAATTGATCATGCAAGATTCCCTGCAATTGATTTAGCCAGGAGATGCGGTGAAATTGGCGGAGCGATGCCAGCAATCTTTAATGCGGCCAATGAGGAAGCGGTTGCTGCATTTTTAAAGGGTGAAATTAAATTCACAGAGATTATTGAGATTGTAGATGCAGTATTGCAGCACCTTGCGTCGACAGCGCCAACTACGCTTCGTGATATTGCCGATGTCAGTGCAATCGAAGATGATGCACGTGCTAGTGCAAATAAAAATATATCGATGAGAGGCAAATAATTTTATGTCGCTGCTGAATTTGATCGGAATTTTAGCTTTTGTGGTGGCATTGCTAATTTCAGTAATGTTGCATGAATTAGGCCACTTCCTAACTGCCCGGAAATTTGGCATGAAAGTTACTGAATTTTTCTTAGGTTTTGGACCAAAAATTTGGTCTACTCAAAGAGGTGAGACTGAGTTTGGAGTTAAATCAATTCCAGCCGGTGGTTACTGCCGAATTGTTGGCATGTCTCCAAGTGAACCTGTTGATCTAATTGATCAACCGCGATCTTTTTACAAAGCCAGCACTCTTAGACGATTAATTGTCCTTGGCGCCGGCTCGACTACGCATTTTGTAATTGGCTTTCTACTATTATTCACTTTTTTTGCAGCGATTGGAACTCCGGCGCAAACCCAGGTACTTGATCAAATTTTAAAATGTATTCCGGCTGATCAAAGTAGGGGCACTTGCTTGGAATCGGATCCAAAAACACCAGCACTACTTGCAGGATTGAAAAGTGGAGACAAGATTGTTTCTGTTAATGGGGAGTCATTAGATTCATGGAAAAAAGTTTCAGATGCGATTCGTAACTCTCCAAATCAAAAATTGAATTTGGGGATAGAGCGCGACGGTGCGTCCTTAGAGATTTCACTAACGCCAACATCCCGTGCCCCGATTGCAAAATTGGGTGAAGTAAATCCGGTCGGAATAATTGGTGTGTTGAGCAAAGTAGAACTTGATAGATCGACTCCACTTGCAGCAATCACAAATTCCCTTAGTGAGGGAAAAAACATTGTCAGCGGTAGTTACAAAGCGCTCTTTGCCCTTCCAGCAAAAATTCCAGATTTAATTCAAGCAACTTTTGGTGGGGGAACGCGAGATCCAGAAGGGTTAGTAGGTGTAGTTGGTGTCGCTAGAGTTTCTGGTGATGCTGCCGCATCTGAAAATGCTGGATGGGCGGCAAAAATTGGTTTCTTCTTATTAATCGTTGCTAGTTTAAATATCTTTATTGGATTGTTTAATTTATTGCCATTGTTGCCATTAGATGGTGGTCACATGGCGATTGCAATTGTTGATGGAGTACGCCGTCAAAATGCCCGCCTACGAAAGCTACCGACACCAGAGCCATTTGATGTGGTCAGGTTGGTGCCGCTTACTCTCGCGGTAATTGTGATTATGGGCGGACTTTCATTGCTTTTGCTAGCGGCCGACATAATCAATCCGCTCCGGTTGAACTTCTAATTGAATCTGTGAAGGAAAATTAACCCTAGATAAGGCAGGATAGGACCATGGTTAATCTCGGTATGCCGGCAGTACCACCTAGCCCACTCGCCCCTCGCAAAGTTACGCGTCAACTAAAAGTTGGTTCGGTATTAGTCGGTGGCGGTGCGCCAGTAAGCGTGCAATCTATGGCCACAACATTGACTGCAAATGTGGATGCAACATTGCAACAGATTGCCGAATTGACCGCTTCAGGTTGCCAAATTGTTCGAGTTGCAGTGCCAAGTCAAGATGATGCGGATGCTCTTGCTGCTATTGCTAAGAAATCTCAGATTCCAGTTATTGCTGATATTCATTTCCAACCAAAATATATTTTTGCGGCTATAGATGCCGGCTGTGCTGCAGTTCGAGTGAATCCAGGAAACATTAAACAATTTGATGACAAAGTTAAAGAAGTTGCAAAAGCCGCGGGCGCAGCAGGAGTTCCAATTCGAATTGGTGTGAATGCTGGATCTCTAGATCCACGTTTGATGGCGAAGTATGGAAAAGCAACTCCAGAAGCTTTAGTTGAATCTGCTTTGTGGGAGTGTTCATTATTTGAAGAGCACGGTTTTACCGACATTAAACTTTCAGTTAAGCATCATGATCCAGTAATTATGGTTCAGGCTTATAGATTGCTTTCACAGCAATGTGATTACCCATTACATCTGGGAGTCACAGAAGCTGGACCACTATTTCAAGGAACAATTAAATCTGCCGTAGCTTTTGGAATTTTGTTATCTGAAGGAATTGGAGACACGATTCGCGTTTCCCTCTCTGCACCCCCCGTTGAAGAGGTAAAAGTTGGAATCTCAATTTTGGAATCTTTAAATCTACGTCAACGTAAATTAGAGATTGTCTCTTGCCCATCATGTGGTCGTGCACAAGTAGATGTTTATACCTTGGCTGAAAAAGTCCAAG